>JAVBPM010000004.1:0-17933 GCA_031549605.1 Oscillospiraceae bacterium
CTGCCCCGGCGGCTGCATCAACGGCGGCGGCCAGCCGGTTCAGCCGTCCTCTGTCCGCAACTTCACCGAGCTGCGCGAGCTGCGCGCCAAGGCCATTTACGAGCAGGACAAGAACATGAAGCTGCGTAAGAGCCATGAAAACCCGCTGATTAAAGAGCTGTACAAGGAAATCGGCGAGCCGGGCAGCCACAATGCGCACAAATGGCTGCACACCACCTACAAGGCGCGTCCCAAGTACCGCGAGGAAGTTAAATAGACCTGACCAAACAGCAAACAGGGCGGCTTCGGCCGCCCTGTTTTTTCACGATGAGTTGTCACAATGCGACGCAATATGCTATGATGGTACCACTACGCAACAGGACAATGAGGGAGTGACAGAGAGCGACATGAAGCGGACAGTGAAACTACTGCTGGCCTGCGCGCTGCTGGGCGTGCTGCTAACCACGGCGGCCGGTGCGAGCAGCGATTATGTGGTGACCAGCTACCATATGGACATTGTCGTGGGTCAGGACAATGTCTGCCACATCTCGGAGACCATTGTCGTTGATTTTTCGGGGTACAAGCACGGCATTTACCGTAAAATCCCGCTGGAGGGCACGATGTTCGACCGCTATGGCACGCAAAAATCGTATCGTGCCAAGGTGAGCAACGTGATGGTCAACGCCAACTCGACGGCCTACAACGAGGGCGACTACCGCGTGATTAAGATTGGTGACCCCAACAAGACCGTGACCGGCTCGCACGCCTACCGCATCCAGTACGACTACAATCTGGGCGAGGAGGTCAATACCGGCTTTGACGAGCTGTATTTTAATCTGATTGGCAGCCAGTGGGACACGACAATCGCCGGGTTTTCCTTCACCGTGACCATGCCCAAGGAGTTTGACGCGGCGCAGCTGGCCTTTTTTGCCGGCGATGTGCGGACAACCGGTGACGAAAAGCTTGAGTACGGCGTCGACGGCCTTGTGATTTCAGGCCGCTATGCGGACGTACTGGAACCGGGGCAAGCCATTTCCCTGCAACTGCGGCTGCCGGAGGGCTATTTCGTTGGCGCCGGCTTTTTGTACAGCAAGTGGGTCGATTTTCTGTTTATCATTCCAACACTGGGGCTGCTGCTTTCGCTGCTGCTCTGGTTGTGCCGCCGCTGGGTCCGCGAGGACAGAAATACGGTGGCCGTCAACATGATGCGCGACTTCAACAGCCTTGAGGTTGGTTTTTTGAACAAGGGCCATGTCGACAGCGACGATATCATGTCGTTGGTGCTCTATCTGGAGAGCCGGGGCTATCTGGAAATTGTTGAAGATGCCACTGCCTATCATGGGGAAATAAAAGTTGTCAAGCTGCGCGACTACGACGGAACCGACCAAGGCGAGCGGCAGGTTTTTGACGGTTTGTTTGGGCCTCGTCCGTTTGCCAAGCTGACGGACACGACCAACGAGGTGCCGATTCAGGAGCTCAGGGAACGCCTCTCTTCGGCCAGTCTGGCGATTGCACTTGTTGTCAATTCGCGCGCCAGCCGCAAGCGGATATTCAAGCACATTGTAGCGCCCAAGCCGCTGATCATACTGCTGCTGTTGATGGCCTCGGTTGTCGCCACAACGGTAATACCCACCTATGAGTACGACGGGCCCGGCTCGCTATGGGATATGGCCAAGCTGTCACTGGGGTTGATGCCCTTTGTGGCTATTGCTTTTTCCAAGTTGATTCCGCTCCTGCCGCGGTTGGGCTTTGGTCTGATGGCTGCCGCGTTGGGCATTGGGCTCGGCAGCAACATGCCGATTAAGGACGCCATAATAAACGACGAGCGGCTGCGGCTGGGCGTGCTGGTCGGTGTCGGGTGCATTGTCGGCATGGGCATTTGCCTGAAGTTTATTCCCAAGCGGACGGCGTTTGGCAACATGATGTATCGCCGTGTTAAGGCGCTCAAGTCCTATCTTAAAACCGAGAGTGTCCAGCGGGTTGGTGAGCGCGTGTCGCGTGACCCGACCTATGCCAATCAACTGCTGCCCTACGCCTATGTGCTGGGACTGGCTGACGGGTGGCTGGAGAGGATGGAAACGCAGTTTTCCGTGCCGCACTTGCCGATGCTGGGTGGCGAGTGGCGGCGAGCCAATCGCTACCGCACGATGAGCAGTATCCGACGGGCGCAGGAGCGTTATAACAGTGCGCAGCACCGCGGCTCGCCCCGTAGCTGGAGCAGCGGGGGTTCCTCGGGTGGCTGGTCATCAGGCGGCGGCTCCTCGGGCGGCGGTCATGGCGGTGGCGGCGGCGGCTCCTGGTAAGGAAAAAACAGCCTCTCGCTGTCTTTGACGACAAGGAGAGGCTGTTTATTTTGGAGCGGGTGATGGGGATCGAACCCACGCGGCCAGCTTGGAAGGCTGGAATTCTACCATTGAACTACACCCGCGCAACGCCGTTATCATAGCATAACAGACGACAAAACGCAAGCCCTGTTACGCGGCGGCGCGCCGGCGCTACAAAGATACGGAGGATACGTTATGGCAAAGGTTGAGCTGACCGTGATGGTGATGATACAGGACGCTGACGGCCGCGTGCTGGTGCAGGACCGCGTGAAAAGCTGGACCGGCCTGAGTTTTCCCGGCGGACATGTCGAGTCAAGTGAGAGCTTTGCCGCCGCCGCCGCGCGTGAGGTTGAGGAGGAGACGGGCCTATCCGTCACCAACTTGCGCCACTGCGGCGTCGTCCATTGGCTCAATACGACAACGGACGACCGCTATCTGGCTTTTCTGTACAAGACTGCCAGCTATTCCGGCATGCTGACGACCGACTGCGACGAGGGTCGGCACTGCTGGATGGACATTGAAACATTGCGACAGCAGCCGTCGACCAACGGCTTTGATCGCTATCTGCCGCTGTTTCTCGACGACAGCATCAGCGAGGGCTTTGCGCCGTGGCAGGCGGGTCAGCCCTTTGAGGTCACCTATTTATAACGCGACAATCACCAGCTGTGCCAGCAGTGTCTCCTGCCCTTGCAGCGCCACCTCGCCGCTTTGAATGGCAAAGCGCAGCCGACTGCTGTAGGCCAGTGGTACGACAAAATCAAGCGTGTGCGTGCCACAGCCGGCCAGCGCCAGCGGCGGTGAAAGCAGCACGTCGTTGAGCACCGGCGAAATAGTGGGCAGGCCGCTGCACGGCGTTGCTTGCAGGTGCAACGTGATGCGCGCCGTCATGGCGCGGCGCACGTTGATTTGCGCGCCGCCGTCACTCAGCGACAGACCGCGCTGCGCCAGCACGTGGTCAAAAATCAGGCTCTGCCCGTCAACCAGCCATTGGCAGCTTGTGGCAGCGTAGTTGGCAAACAGCACCGGCGTTTGTGCGCACTGGCAGCAGCAGTCGCTGTCGCGCAGCACATCGCTCAATACATAAGTGTTCATCGGCTCGTCGGCGTCGGGCAGCGGCGGCGGTAGCGGACTGACGGTCGCCGGCACACTTGCCAGCGCCCCGAGCGGCAGCAGATTGTCGTTTGTCGTTGCTGTGGCATTAGGACCGGCGGCAAGCAGCGCCGCAGCTGCGGTTAGTGCGCCGCTGTTGACGGCGCGTTGGTTGCGTCTATGTTGACATCCCATGAGTATCCCTCTCCCGCCTTAGTTTCATGCCATGTTATGCCGGCGGCGTGCGGGAGGTGCAAAAAACAGGGCGAATTCGCAATGAATTTGCCCTGTCGGTGGTTTTTTTTTTAGAATTGCATTAAAAAGCGCTGGTCGGGGTCGAACAGCAGGCGAATATCCTCAATGCCAAAACGACCCAGTGTCAGGCGTTCCAAGCCGATGCCAAAGGCATAGCCGCTGTAGACCTCGGGGTCGATGCCGCAGCCGCGCAGTACGTTGGGGTGCACCATGCCCGAGCCCAGCAGCTCAATCCAGCCCTCGTTTTTGCAGACGCGGCAGCCGGTGCCGCCGCACATATAGCACGAGATGTCAACCTCGGCCGACGGCTCGGTATAGGGAAAGTTATGCGGCCGGAAGCGCGTTTTGGTCTCGGCGCCGAAGATGGCCTTCATCAGTGTGTCCAGCGTGCCCTTGAGATCGGCCATGGTCACGCCCTTGTCGACGACCAGACCCTCGATTTGCGTAAAATTGGGGCTGTGGGTGGCGTCTATCTCGTCCTTGCGGAAAACGCGACCGGGGCTGATAATGCGAATGGGCGGCTGCTGCGTTTCCATCGTGCGGATTTGCACCGACGACGTCTGGCTACGCAGCATAACCGACGGCAGACCCGTCGCCGCCTCAACGGGCGCATCCTTGATATAAAAGGTGTCTTGAATGTCGCGCGCGGGGTGTGTGGTCGGCGTGTTGAGCGCGTCGAAAACGTAGCGCGTCAGCTCGACCTGCGGGCCTTCGGCCACCGAAAAGCCCATGCCCAAAAAGATGTCGACGACCTCGTCCAGCACAATGGACATCGGGTGCTTGTGACCCAAGACGGGCAGTCGACCGGGCAAAGTGACATCGAGTTTTTCGCGCGTTAGCTGCTGGGCCAGCGCGCCGCTTTGCAGCTGTTGAGCGCGGTCGGCAATGGCCTGCTCTATCGTCTCGCGCCAGTTGTTGGCCACCTGACCCACCAGCGGACGCTCCTCGGCCGACAGGCTGCCCATGGCGCGCAGCACGGCGGTAAGCTCACCTTTTGTGCCCAGCACGCGCACACGCAGCGCCTCCAGCGCTTCGGACGATTGGCACTCGGCAATTTGCGCGACGGCCGCCTCGCCCAGCGCCATAATTTGTTCTCTCATGTGGGACACCCCCCTGAACTGTTCCGTTATTATAACACAAGCAGTCAGCCTCGGCAAGTTGCCGATTTGCTGGCAAAAAAGATTATTTTTCATAACCGGTCAACTGCATCTTTACAGGATTTGTCGAGTTTTGTATAATTGAGAGAACCACAATTTACAAAAGAGGGAGCGAGCGACTGTGAGAGAAATGATCCAAGTCAACGAACGGCCACCCATCGCCAAAGCCATCCCGCTCAGTATCCAGCACACCTTTGCCATGTTTGGCGCCTCTGTTTTGGTGCCGCTATTGTTTGGTATTGATGCCGGTATCGTCTTGTTGATGAACGGCTTCGGTACCTTTTTATTTATCTTCCTGACGCAGGGCAAGGCGCCGGCCTACCTCGGCTCCAGCTTTGCCTATCTGGCACCTGCCGGGGTTGTCATGACCACCGCCGGTATGACCTTCCGCCACGCGCAGGCCGGATTTGTCATTTCGGGATTGGCGTTCTGCTTGATTGCGTTAATCATCAAGCTGTGTGGCACCAAGTGGATTGATGTGGTGCTGCCGCCGGCCGCTATGGGACCGGTTGTTGCCTTGATTGGTATGGAGTTGGCCACCACCGCCGCCGGCAACAGCGGCCTGATGAAGGGCGTTTACCTCAATGGCGCTGTCATTACCGCCTATGACGCCAAGAGCGCCGCTGTGTTTTTTGTCACGCTACTGACCGCCGTGCTCGGCTCGGTGCTGTTCCGCAAGTTCCTCGGCGTCATTCCCATTCTCATCTCCATCGTTGTCGGCTACGTCATGGCGATGATTATGGGCTTGGTCGACTTTGCGCCGGTCACCGCCGCCGCCTGGTTTAAGCTGCCCAACTTCCAGACGCCCATCTTTGATTTCAAGGCCATTATGATTATCTTCCCGGCCACACTCGTTGTCATCAGTGAGCACATTGGCCACCAAATGGTCACCAGCAAGGTCATAGGACGCGACTTGGTCAAAGACCCCGGCCTACACCGCTCGATGCTGGGCGACGGTCTGTCCAGCGCCATCAGCGGCTTTGTCGGATCGGTGCCCACTACGACCTACGGTGAAAACATCGGCGTCATGGCCATCACGCGCGTGTACAGCGTGTGGGTCATCGGCGGCGCGGCTGTTGTCAGCATCTGCATGGCCTTTATCGGCAAGCTGTCGGCGCTGATTGCCACCATTCCCGGCCCGGTTATGAGCGGTGTCAGTTTCCTGCTGTTCGGCATGATTGCCGCCTCGGGTATCCGCCTGATGGTCGACGCTAAGGTCGACTTCAGCCGCAGCCGCAACCTGGTGCTGACTGCGGTGGTGCTGATTACCGGTCTGTCGCAGGTGTCCATCCCGCTCGGCGACGTGCCGCTCAAAGGCATGGCGCTGGCAACCGTTGTCGGTATCATACTCAGCCTCGCCTTTTGGATTTTTGATAAGCTGGGCTGGACCAACGACAGCGAGCGGACGGCCGACGAGGCCGACGGCGCCAATCTGTCGACAAGCGGCGCAAAGCTACCGGTGGCCGATACCGACGGCGATGCGTAAGTAGAGAATTAAGCAAATCGGGGCGGGCTTTGTGCTATACAAAGCCTGCCCTTTATGCTATACTTTACGACAAGTCGCCCACCCGCTGGACGTGGCGGCCGTGGTTGCTCAGCAGCGCCGATTGCGCCTTGGACAGTGCCGCCTGTGGCACGTCGAGATGCAGCACCACTTCGACATTGCCCGTATCGCGGTACAGTCGCTCGGCCTCGCGGTCGGGCGCCTGATTGACCATCAGTCCCAAACCGAACTGGTAGCCGGCGACATGCAGCGCCGATGGCGCGGGCCGAAAGGCCTCGGCGTATACGCTGCGCAGCGACGGCGCGATGTGTGCGGCGCGGAGGGCAATGCCACTGCGGCGGAGATTGGACAGCGCCAGCTCGGCACTGTCGGTCGAGTCAAACAAAGCGGTTAATTTGGCCATACTATGGTCACCTCACTCTTCTTCAGCATTTCCAATCGAAGCGGCGATACACCGTGAAATATTTAGCAGAAAGCAGGCGTTGACATGATTTCAATCACGCGGCAGCCCGTTCTCTATGACGGAAAAAGCGCGCAGGTCACCGACAGCGCACAGCAAGCGTTGCGCGCCAATACGATGGCCTACGGCATTTTGCAAGCACACAACACCGTGTCCGATGCCAGTCAAATGCGTCTGCGTTTTGACGCCATGGCGTCGCACGACATCACCTATGTCGGCATTATTCAAACGGCGCGCGCCAGCGGGCTGGAGGCTTTTCCGCTGCCCTATGTGCTGACCAACTGCCACAACAGCCTGTGTGCTGTCGGTGGCACCATCAACGAGGACGACCACGTCTTTGGCCTGTCGGCGGCACGTCGCTACGGCGGTGAATTTGTGCCGGCGCATATGGCCGTCATTCACCAGTATATGCGCGAACGCTATGCCGGTTGCGGCAAGATGATTCTCGGCTCGGACAGCCACACGCGCTACGGCGCGTTGGGCGCGCTGTCGATTGGTGAGGGCGGGCCCGAGCTGGTCAAGCAGCTGCTGAACAAAACCTACGACATTGCGCCGCCACGCGTGATTGGCGTGCAGCTGACCGGCGCGCCGCGACCCGGTGTCGGGCCGCAGGATGTGGCGCTGGCGCTTATTGCCGCCGTCTTCCCCGACGGGCTGGTGAAAAACGCCGTGCTGGAATTTATCGGCGACGGCATTCAGGCGCTGAGCATCGACTTCCGCAATGGCATTGACGTCATGACGACCGAGACAACCTGCCTGTCCAGCATTTGGCAGACCGATGAAAAGGTGCACGCCTGGCTGGCCATGCACGGCCGCGAAAACGACTACAAGGCGCTGAAACCAACAACGCCCTGTTATTACGACGACTTTATATCCGTTTCGTTATCAGATATCAAGCCCATGATTGCGCTGCCCTTCCACCCCTCGCTGGCGCTGTCCATCGAGGATTTCCACCGCGATGCCAAGGCGCATCTGCACGAGGTGGCCAAGCGGGCGCAGGCGCTGTGGGCGCTGGACGGCACGCCCGACCTCAGCGGCAAGCTGGAGCAGGGTCGTCTGCGCGTTGACCAGGCCTTTATCGGCGGTTGCAGTGGCGGTCTGCCCGCCAACATTATGGCCGCGGCCGAGATACTCAAGGAGAGCGGCATTGGCGACGGTGCCTTTGGCTTGAGCATCTACCCCGCCAGTGTGCCGATGCAGACGGCGCTGTCGGCGCAGCTGAATACACTGGCAGCCGCTGGTGCGACCATTCGCTCGGCCTTCTGCGGCCCCTGCTTTGGCGCCGGTGATGTGCCGTTTAACGGCGGCTTCTCCATACGACACGCCACGCGCAATTTCCCCAACCGCGAGGGCAGCAAGCCCAATGAGCACCAGAGCGCCTACGTCGCGCTGATGGACGCCCGCTCGATTGCCGCTACGGCGCGCAACGGCGGCCTGCTGACCGCCGCCGATACCCTGCCCCATCCGCCCGTCGAGGACAGCGGCGACGGCTATCGTTACGACGACCGCGCCTACAAGTCGCGTGTCTATTTCGGGGTCGGCAAGCCCCAGCCCACCACGCCGCTGCAGTTTGGTCCCAACATCGCCGACTGGCCGGCGCAGCCGCCGCTGCCCGAGAGGCTGACGCTGACCGTGGCGTCGGCGCTCTACGACGACGTAACCACCACCGATGAGTTGATTCCCAGCGGCGAGACGTCGTCCTACCGCTCCAATCCGCTGCGGCTGGCCGAGTTTGCGCTGTCGCGCAAGGACCCGCAGTATGTCGCGCGCGCCAAGGCGGCGCAGGCGACCGGCGGCAGCGTCATCGTCGCGCTCAAGCCGGGCGACGGCAGTGCCCGCGAACAGGCGGCCAGCTGCCAGCGCGTGCTGGGCGGTGTGGCCAACATCGCCGTTGAATACGCCACCAAGCGATATCGCAGCAATGTCATCAACTGGGGCATGCTGCCCTTTATCTGCGCCGATTTGAAAGCGCTGAGCATCCAGCCGGATGAGGTTGTTACGCTCGACGGCGTGCGCTCGGGGTTGGAGCAAGGGCAGCGCGAGTTTACCGCGCAGCTCAAGCGACTCGACGGCACAACCGTAGACATTACGCTGTCGTTGCCCGGGCTGACCGACGACGAGCTCAAGGTGCTGCTGGCCGGCTGTTTAATCAACAGCTATCGGCAGGCATGAACCAAGTTCGACACAAAAAAGAAAAAGCCGACAGCAAATTGCTGTTGCGGCTTTTTCTCGTTATGATGAAAATCGGCGCGTTGACCTTTGGCGGCGGATTGGCCATGCTGGCGCAGATGCAGCACGAGCTGGTCGACCGCCAGCATTGGGTGGAAAAGGACGAATTGATTGACCTCTTTGCGCTGTCGCAGTCGATGCCGGGCGTCATTGCCGTCAACTCGGCCTATGCCGTTGGCTACAAGGTCGCTGGTGTGTCCGGGGCGCTGGTGGCGGCGCTGGGCGCAATCCTGCCCTCGTTTTTGGTGCTGGTGGTGGTCACGTTGTTGTATGAGCAGTTTATCACCAACAGCGTGATTGCCGGCGCCATGCGCGGCATCCGCTGCGCGGTGACGGCGCTGCTGCTGTCGACGGTGTGCAAGCTGCGAGCCACCTCGGCTGTCAATGTTTTTGGCTGGGTGCTGTGCGTTGCGGCGACGGCATTGGCGCTGCTGACCAATGTCAACGTCATCTATCTCATCTTGGGCGGCGCGTTGCTGGGCTTGCTGCGCTACGCCGTGCTGGCGCGGCGGTCGGGGGGTGATGCCTGATGGAGCTGCTGACGCTGTTTTGGCTGATGCTGAAGATTGGCGCCTTCACCTTTGGCGGAGGCATGGCGATGGTGCCGTTGATTCAGGATAGTTTGGTCAACGCCGGCCTAATGACCGTTTCGCAGGCGTCGGACATTTTTGCCATCAGCAACATCACGCCCGGCCCGTTTGCCGTCAACGCGGCGACCTTCGTCGGCATGAACCTGTACGGTGTACCGGGTGCGCTTGTGGCTACGGTGGGCATTGTGTTGCCGTCGGTGTTAATGATGGCGGTCGTGACGCTCTTTTTTGCCAGAATTCATAAGCACCCGCTGACACAGGCGGCGCTGGTCGGCGTGCGCGCCGTGGTGCTGGGCTTAATCGCCTCGGCGGTCTGGGTAATCGGCAAGGACGCGGTGTTTAACGTCGGACGCGGTGTTTTAGGCAATATGTCGATGCTGGACACGCGCTTTAACATTGTCGCGCTGGCGTTGGTGCTGCTACTGTTTTGGCTGATGCAACGCAAGAAGGTCAGTGCTGTGGCGTGCATCGTGGGATCGGGATTGTTTGGCGCGCTGTTCTTGCGATAATAAAAGGTCTGTACCCATGGTACAGACCTTTTTATCGCAATACGTTGTGGAGGAAGGGTACCAACTGAATTAGCCCGACGGCGTTGACGACCACCATGCCGACGGTGAAAGCTGCCAGCGCGCCCGTTTTGAGGCGGCGTACCTTGGCGCTGTCGTCGGCTGGCAAAAAGAGTGCCGCCACAAGGAGCAGCTGGGCAAACAGGTGGTGCAGCGCAAAGAGGTTGCCCTCCAAAATGCCAAAGCCGCGCAGGATGTGGAGCACGAGGTTGTAGGCCAGCAGCAACAGCGGCACCCAAACGCGCCGGTCACGCCAGCAGCGCAGCGCCCACAGCTGCAAGCTGCCCCACAGCGCAATCAGTGCCGTGACAAGCAGGCTGCCCGACGGCAGGAAGCTGATGCTGGTGCCCGGCAGGTTGCCGTAGGGCGTGGTCAGCGCCGTGTCGATGTAGAGTGTGGCGCTGCCAAAGATAAAGTAATAGGCGCGGCGCAGCAGGCCGAGCGGGCCGAAGTGCCGCACAAAGGCCTCGCTGGAGGCCGTGCCCCACAGCTCTTTGAAAAAAGTGTCGCGCACCGGCGATAGGGTAATCAGCAATAGGAGCAGGCCGCCGGCCGATAGGGCGGCCAGCACTTTCTTGCGCCAATCACCGCGGGTGAGAAAGAGGAGCATGAGGCCCCACATCAGCAGATTGGTCACGGTAAAACCGCCGCACAGCACGCCAAAGAGGACAGCAAGACCCCAGTCCTTGCGGTAAATGTGATAGAACGACGCCAGCAGGAACGCCGAGGCGTAAATATAGGTCTCACACAGCAAGGTGAAAATCAGCGTGGCAAAGCTGAAGCAGTAAATGGTGAGCAGCAGATAGCGTACCGGCCGTGAGACGCAGAAAATGCGGCACAGGATACGGTAGAGGTAGAAAAGCGACAGCAGCATAACGGCAATTTGGAGACAGACGACGGCAAAATAGAGGTTGGTTGCGCTGACGCTACCGAAGCAGAAATGCAGCACGCCGTACACCAGCTGGCCCAACAGTGCGTAGAGTGGGTGCTTGGCCACGCTGCCGGCGCGGCTGATGGTGTCACCCGAGAAAAGGTTGGGCAGATAGAAGTAGTCGTCCATGCCGAACAAATCGCAAATGCCGGTACGGCCGGCCGCGTCGTAGACGTTGGTGCCCAGCCGCAGCCACAGCGCGGCGAGAAAGTAAAAGGCGGCTGTGCCGAGGAAAAAGAGTATGATGGCGCGGTGCTGCCTTACCCAGCGCACGGCATGTTTCATCAGGTGGCCCTCCTTTCGCCTCGGGTTGCTGTCGGCATTATAGCAGTTTGTAGTGGCAAAAAGCAAGGGCCGAGGTCAACTCGGCCCTTGTGCTATAGTGGGTCAGATTAGATGCCCTTAATGGCAAGCAGGATAAAGTTGAGGATAAACAGGCCGGTGAAAAAATACATGATGGGGTGAATTTCCTTAGCCTTGCCCTTGATGGCGCCGACCAGCACATAGGTGATGAAGCCGAAGGCGATACCCGTTGTGATGCTGTAGGTAAACGGCATAAGAGCCATGGTCAGGAAGGCGACGACAGCAATGCTGAAATCGCCCCAGTCGATGTCAAGAATAGCGCCCATCATCAGTACGCCGACGATAATCAGCGCCGGTGCCGTGGCGACGGCGGGAATGACGCCGATGACCGAGACCAGCGGCAGGCAGAGCAGGAACATGATGGCAGTGACCATGGAGGTCATGCCGGTGCGGCCGCCTTCGGAAATACCGGCGGCGCTTTCGACGTAGGTGGTGACGTTGGAGGTGCCCAGCAGCGATCCGGCCGATGTGGCAACCATGTCGCTGAATAGCGCTTTTTCCATGCGTGAGGACATACCCTTGCCGGTTTCCAAGGACTGGCTGTCTTCGTTGTCGAAGATGCCGGTGCGCTTGCCGGTACCGATTAGCGTGCCGATGGTGTCAAAGATGTCAGTCAGCACAAAGCCGATGATGGCCACCAGCGATAGCAGCACCTTGCCGTCGGCAAAGAGGCCGCCGAAGTCAGGCTTGAAAGCGACATCCTTGATAGAGCCGATCTGTTCGGCGATGTGAGACGGCGAGATGGAAACGCCGCTGGTTACGTCGCCCAGCGTTGAGCCGACGGGCAGGTAGGAGAAGAAGTTGTGGGCGTCGGCGCCGCAGCCGATGGCAATCATTGAGGCGGCAGCAGTGCCGATGATACCAATGAGAATGGCGCCTTTGACGCGGCAGACCATCAGGACAATGGTCAGCACGATGCCAAACAGAGCCATCAGGACCGCCGGATTAGAGAAGTTGACCAGTGCCGGGACAATGGTTGAGTTTGCCGAGGCGGCGCCCGATGGAAATACGTCATACGTGCCGGGGTCCATGGAGAACTTCAGCAGACCGGCTTCTTTCACGCCGATGTAGGCGATAAAGAGGCCGATACCGCCGCCAATTGCGCTTTGTAGTGTTTTGGGCAACGCCTTGACCAGCGCCTTGCGCACGCCGGTGACGGTGATGATAATGCCGATGATGCCGCAGATCAATACCATCGATAGTGCCTGCTGCCAGCTAAAGCCCATGGCGCCACAGACGGTGAAGGTAAAGAAGGCGTTGAGGCCCATGCCCGGCGCCTGTGCATAAGGTACGTTGGCGACGAAGGCCATCATTAGCGTGCCGATGACGGCAGCCAAAACGGTGGCGACGAACACACCGTCTTTGGACATGCCCGTGATACTTAGCATGTTCGGGTTGACAAAGATGATGTACGCCATTGTGAAGAAGGTGGTCAGACCGGCAATGATCTCGGTCCGCGCGTTGGTGCCGTGCTCTTTCAGCTTAAAGAATTTCTCCATTGCTATCCCCCATTTGTCTGATTTTGCCAGAAAAAACTAAATCGAGTATAGTAAAAAACGGTGATAAAAGCAATACTTTTGCTTGAAATGCCACTACTGAAAGTATTAACAATTTATTACATTGTGATACCGAGCGAAAAAATGGACGAAATGCGTATCCTTGGGCAAAAAAGAAACAGAAAGCCCAAGATACAAGGGCTTCCTGTTGTGCCAGTCGGCGCTGGCGATGGCGGAGAGGGGGGGATTCGAACCCCCGGTACGTGTTAACGTACACAGCATTTCCAGTGCTGCACCTTAGACCACTCAGACACCTCTCCACGTTGCAGCGCAAAAAGTATTATATGCACAACGGGCGGCGCTGTCAACTAAAAATCGTCCTGCCTTGCCACTTGACGGAAAAAGCCGGTGGGCATACAATACAAATTCAGTCAATGCGTACGCAATATCGTGCGCGTTTCAAAGGAGATTATCTGCATGAATACAACCTATCCCATGACTATTGCCGGCGTGCGGCGCGATTTGGCGGTGTGCAAAATTGCCGAGGATTTGGCGATTGGCGCCTTTGTGCTGTTTGGTGACGTTGAGATGACGGTTAAGTCGGCCGAAGCGTTGCTCCAGATTGCGCCGCCGCATGACATTATTATTACCGCCGAGGCCAAGGGCATTCCGCTGGTGCATGAAATGGCGCGTCAGAGCTGTCAAAACAGCTATATTGTCGCGCGCAAGGTGGAAAAGCTGTACATGAGTCAGGTGTTCAGTGTTGAGCTGCAGTCGATTACCACCAAAAAGAAGCAGACGCTTTTTATCGACAGCGCCGAAGCTGATAAAATGAAGGGCAAGCGTATCCTGATTGTCGACGATGTTATCAGCACCGGAGAGTCGCTGCGCGCTGTGGAAAAGCTGGTTAAGGCTGCCGGCGGCGAGATTGCCGGTCGTATGGCCGTGCTGGCCGAGGGTGACGCCAAATACCGCGACGACATTCTATACCTCGAGCAGTTGCCGCTGCTGAATGCCGATGGCACGCCCAAGCAATAAAACGACAAAAAAACCGGCACCTGTTTTCACAGGAGCCGGTTCAGCGTGTCAAAAAACTTGTTTTTGGCACGCTGACAGACTGACAGAGAAGTGCGCAGGCAAAGAAACGCTGTCCGTCGGCGTACGATGGTACGCTAGGACAGCGTTTCTGTAGCAAGTAAAACCATTGCGGCGCTGCGACCTTGTCGATGCGCCGCAAATCATTAGCCGAGAATCAAAACGCAGCCTTACGCCGCCGTTTTCTCTCTTCTCTGACACTGGTTTTACGGTGCGTGCTTTTTTGACAGTCTGAAACCGGCCCCTGTTTTCACAGGAGCCGGTTTTCTATTGCTACGGAATAAGCCGCAGCGACGGGTCAAGGATGCGCGCCGGGTAGAAGGCGCAGGCGTTGAGCCGCTGACAGGGGCTGTCGGGGTCAAAGCTGGCGGCATCAAGCACGCCGGCGCGGAAGAGCGTGACCGCGGCGGCAAAATGCAGGTCGGTTGGCTCCATGCGCGGCACGGTGTCGACGGAGATGGTGGTCGGGTAGGCGGCGGCCGGCAGCATGCTGCTGTAAACGGCGGCGACCTCGGCACAGCTGGCCGTGGCGCTGTAGTCGGCAAAGGCGGTATACAGGCCGTTTTGCGCGGCATAGCTGACGTAGGGCGCATACCACGCCTCATCACCGGTGGCGGTGAAGTCGACGGCGTTGCCGTTGTACTTGGCGTGTATTCGCGCCGCGATGGCAACCACCTCACCCGCCGTGACCGGCGCCTCGGGTCGGAAGACGCTTAGATCGGCGGCCGCGTAGACGCCGTAGGTCGTCACGATGTCCAGCTCGGCATGGTAGTAGGCGTTGGGCTCGACATCAGCAAAGGAGAGCGGCGCTTGCTCGGGCTTGAACATCGACAGCTTGGACGGGTCGATGGCCGCCGTCACCACGGCCGACGGCGGCGGTGACACGGTGATCTTGGGCGTTGCGGACGGGGCAGTTGACGCCGTCACGGCCGTGGTGCTTGTGACGGTCGGGGCAACGCTGGGTGTCGGTGCAGGCGACGGTGACGGCGTCGAGCCGGAGCAGCCGGCCAGCCAGCAAACGAGCAGCACGGCGGCCGCGTGTACGGGTTTGTTCATGGTGCGCCTCAGTCTTCCCTGCGGCGTGCCAGCAGCTTCTGGAACTCAATAAACAGCAGCATGACAACGCAGAGGCCCAGCACGCCCAGCCAGTGCTTCCACGGCAGCGCCGTTAAGTGGAACATGTTGCGAAGCGGCTTAAGCAAAGCGACACCGACTTGTAGTGCGGCCGAGCCTATGAAGGCCAGGATGAGCATTTTGTGATCGCGCAGCTTCATCTTGAAGATGCTGTTGCGCTCGCTTTGCAGGCCGACAGCGGCGAAGAGCTGGCAGAGCGACAGCGTCATAAAGGCCATGGTGGTACCGACGGGGCCTTTGCCACCCAGCAGATAGGCTGACAATGTCAGTGCCGCACCGACAGCGCCGACCATCACAACGCGCAGCCAGGTCGCGCCATCGAAGAAGGGCAGACGGCTGTCGCGCGGCTTGCGCTCCATAATGCCGTCCTCCTCCGGCTCAACGCCCAGCGCCAGTGCCGGGAAGGTGTCGGTGACCAGGTTGATCCACAGCAGGTGGATGGGCAGCAGGAAATGCGTGTCCGCCGACATCCAGCCCAGCAGCGTGGCGGCCAAAATGACCAGCACCTCGCCGGCGTTGGACGATAGCAGGAAGCGGACGGTTTTGTGGATGTTGTCAAAGATGCGGCGGCCCTCGCGCACGGCTGAGACAATGGTGGCGAAGTTGTCGTCGGTCAGCACCATGTCGGACGCGCCCTTGCTGACGTCGGTGCCGGTAATGCCCATGCCGACGCCGATGTCGGAGGCTTTGAGCGCCGGCGCGTCGTTGACGCCGTCACCCGTCATGGCGACAATCTTGCCGCGCTTTTGGAAGGCGGCGACAATGCGCGATTTGTGCTCGGGTGCGACACGGGCGTAGACGCCGATGTTTTCCACGTCCCAGTCATCGGGCAGCGCGTCGAGGTCAACACCGGTGATGGCGCGGCGGCCGTCGCCGAGGATGTTCAGGTCGTTGGCAATGGCTACGGCCGTTGTCTTATGGTCACCGGTAATCATAACGGGAATGATGCCGGCACTGTGACAAACGGCGATGGCGTCGCGCGCCTCGGGACGGGCGGGGTCAATCATGCCGACCAGGCCAATGTAGGTCAGCTGCGACTCAGCCTGCTTCTCCACGGTGGCAAAGTCGGTCTCCGGCACGTCTTTGTAGCCGAAGGCCAACACACGCAGCGCCTCGGCGGCCATGGCCTCGTTCAGTTTTTCGGCGGCGATACGCTCATTGTCATTGAGCGTGCAGCGCGCCAACAGCACGTCAGGCGCGCCCTTGGTCAAAATCCGCAGCCCATCGTTGTGCGTGATGGCCACGGTTGACAGCTTGCGGCCCGAGTCGAAGGGGATCTCACCGGCGCGCTTGCGGTTGCGGATGTCCGGCAGGGTGATGGTGTTTTCTTTGAGCAGATAGTCGAGCAGCGCCGTCTCAGTCGGGTCGCCCAGCAGCTGGCCGCTGTCGTTGGTCACGGCGTCGTTGCAGTGCAGCATGACCTGGGCCAGCAGCGTCGCGTCGGCGGTTTCGGTGCGCACGACGGTCATTTTGTTCTGTGTCAGCGTGCCCGTTTTGTCGCTGCAAATGATTTGCGTGGAGCCCAACGTCTCGACGGCGGGCAGGCGGCGAATAATCGCGCCGCGCTTGGCCATGCGGCTCATGCCCATGGCCAGCACGATGGTGACAACGGCCACCATGCCCTCGGGAATGGCGGCGACAGCCAGACTGACGGCCGTCATAAAGGCGTTGAGTAATTCGTTGCCCATCAGCAGGTTGATGCCGAAAATCACAGCGGCAATGCACAGTACGCCAATCGATAGTGTATTGGAGATGTTGTTGAGCTGCTTTTGCAGCGGCGTGATTTCCTTTTTCGTGGTCGCCAGCTGCGTGGCGATTTTACCCATCTCGGTGTTCATGCCCGTCTCGACAACGACGCCCTCGCCGCGGCCATACGAGACGCCGGTGCCCATATAGGCCATGTTGATGCGGTCGCCCAGCGCGCAGTCGGCCGTTTCCAGTGTGCCGACCAGCTTGTCAACCGGCACCGACTCGCCTGTCAGCGCCGACTCCTCAATTTTGATAGAATTGGATTCCAGCAGGCGCAGGTCGGCCGGTATGGCGTCGCCGGCTTCAATCAGCACAATGTCGCCCGGCACCAGCTCGGCAGCCGGCAGCTTCAGCACCTCGCCGTTGCGGCGGACGCGGCAGACGGGAGCCGCCATCTTTTGCAGCGCCTCAAGCGCCGCCTCGGCCTTGGACTCCTGCAAGGTGCCCAGCACGGCGTTGAGCAGCACGACCACGCCGATGATGAGGCTGTCGACCAGTTCTTTGGAGGCAAAGGCCGAGACAATGGCAGCGGCGATGAGCACCCAAATCATAAAGTCGGTGAATTGAGACAGGAAGATGCCAAACACGGTTTTCTTTTTGCCTGCCTTCAGTTCGTTGGTGCCGCTCTCAGCGCGTCGGCGCTCGACCTCGGCGGCCGATAGACCTTGCGGCGTTGTTTGCAGCTGTTTTAATACCTGTTGTTCGCCCGATGTGTGCCAAATCATGTGTTCTCTCCTTCTGTTCATCTCGCGGTTCGGATACGGACAGAGTTGTGCGTTGCTACAGTATACCATAAAATGGCATATCGGCTCAAGAAAAAATGTTGTCGCAACGCGACGATGCAGCTAAAAATTTATTTTTGGCAGCGGCGTGTGTAGGATTGTCAAACATGTGTTACACGGAGGAAGACGAGCGGAGAGCGCCAAGCGAGAGGTTTCATGGGGAAGCGGTTGTACCAACGATTGTGCAGTGAGAGCTGTTTGGCAAAGTCATCAAAGGAATAGAACTTGCG
>JAVBPM010000072.1:0-45857 GCA_031549605.1 Oscillospiraceae bacterium
GATTTTGAAGAAAAACACGGAAAAATAGAGATCGCTGCTGAGGCAAAAAAATAAGAGCTTGCAGTTACGCAGCCCTTATTTCCCTATTAACTCACAGGTAAACTATTTCAGCGAGTACAACCTCTTGAACTGCATTCCTGATGTTATTCATCCTGCCAACCCATTCCATTTGATTGTCAGCTTTCAGTTGTTCCGTCACGCCTTGGTGCTCAGCATATTCCTTTACCAGTCGGTCAAACATTTCCTGAGCCGGTATGTCAATGTCGCGCAAATACGCGTTCAACCTGCCGGAAGAAAAAAGCTCAAGGTACGCCACGCGCTTATGCTCCTTCAAAAAGCGCAAGTGCATCCTGCCAAATCGGCCGATTTCAGAATCACCATCCGGCGCAGTCAAGTCCGGAAGATAATAATCGCCAACCAAGGTATAGCTGATGCCTGTTTTCTCGTCGCTGTAGTTCTGATGCATAAAAACATCTCCTTCATCGTTCATAATGTACAGCTTTTCGTGCCGGTTTTGCCACAATTTCTTGTTCCTTGACCGCTGTTACGATGTCATCGACTTGTTCACCTCCCAAAAACCGCCTGAGCCGTCCGTAATCCTTCTCGATTGCTTTCAAACGGGAATTGTCCTTTTCGTAATACTTAACCTCGTCGGACAGGTTCCAAACCTGCTTTTTCGCACTGTTGAGAGACGATGTAAGTTCTCTAACTTTTTCAAAATACTGCGACAGCATACTGCGGATAACATTTTTGAGTTTTTGAAAGAGCGGTGCCGCAAACTTCTCATGGTAGGTTTTTGCTGACATCAGCGGCTTAGGTTCCGGCAGCTGATATTCCGGATCGTCATCGTAGTGCTGTGCGTTTTGAGCTATAAAAACCTGCTTATCCTCATGGTGCTTGATTTCCGCTTTTACCTTGGTCAATTCCTTTTTCGAATCCACAAGCGTGTGATCAAGCGCCTCGACCTCTTTTTGTCGCTGCTCTTTCTTATCATTCCAATCACTTAGGTGCTCCCGATGGGTGCCGCGCTGCTCCCATTCGATGCCGTGCTCCAACATAATGGCAGAGAGTTTTTCTTTTTCGGAGAGTACCCACTGATCCCATTCGGTATTGCCGCGCGAGCCGCCTTTGAATCCCTGCGCTTCCAGCGCCTTTTTCAAAGAGACCCTTGTATCCAATCCGCGAGTGCTACCGGTTGTAAAGGGTATAAAATCAATGTGCAAATGAGGCGTTGCTTCGTCCATGTGGAGATGTGCAGAGAATACCTTTAATTGGGGATTTCTCGTTTCGAAACTCCTCATAAATTCGTTCAGAACCACAGTTGCAAGTTGTCCGTCCTCGCTGATGGCTGACATATCATCCTTATTGCCAACCTGAATGATCATCTCTTTAAAAGGTTTTTCCTGCTTGCCCGTCCGTATCTTTTCGAAATAATCATCTATTCGACGGTCATTCCTCGTCTGCTTTTCGTTGTACCGCTTCACGGCATCATCGAAAAGCTCGTGATAGACTTGGCGGATGGGAGCATTATAATATTCGATGTTGTACTGAGATCGTTCTTTATCAACGTTTTCAGCTGTAAACGCCCGAGAGTTGTGGTTGACCGAGCCTTTTCCAAGCATCACGCTTATTGTTCGTTTCATCGTTTATCCTTCCTGTGGGTAATCCGGCGTCAGCCGGGGTTTTGTTACTTTTGACAAAAGTAACGCAAAAGCACTTTTGACATGATCCTGCACTCCCTTCGGTCGCTCCGGTGTCAAAAATGCATTGCGCCCTACGGGGTGGCAAGGGGCGTTGCCCCGCTGCCTGCGGACAGCTCCCCAGCAGGGAGTGCCCTTTGAAAAGGGCACCCTGCACCCCCGCCTAAACTTTATATGCGATATTGAAATATCGCATTGGTGACGATGTGACGATATTTTTCAGAGCGTGCCCGCCTTCAAAATAATCGTCACACCGTCACAATCGTCACGCCTGCGCTACCTCAAGTGTCAGCTTGAGATAGCTTCCGTTCCGATTATGGTCGTTTTCGTAGCGGATACTGTATTCGTTCCACAGCCTATCCGCTCCGACGTTTAATCGCCGAGTAAGGACGTTTGGTTGAAGCTCCAACCTGCCGAGAAAAGAAGCAAGCTCGCTTGCGCTCCCGCACCAGTGCGGTGCTTGCGGCGTCAGTAGCTCAGCAATCGCTTCATGCAAAGGATTGGGCGGTTCCTTCCAAAGCTCGATTTCTGCCCTTGTCAGCTGCCAGATACATCGCTCGTGGTCAAATTGAAGATACAGCCGCTGGTCTTGCTGATCCCGACCCACGATGTCCAGAATTGCTTTATTGTCGGTGCGCTTCTCTCTCTGCATGATAAATGCTCCGTCCGCCGCACCGAGAAGCCCGTTTGTGCCGGATATAGTGTCGAAGCAATCGTCGGCGCTTTGTTTGCGAGTGTGATGGACGATCAGGACGCAGATATTGTGTTCCTCCGCAAGTTGTTTGACCTGCGCCACAATTTCATAGTCGCTTGCGTAGCTGTAATTCTCGCCACCGACTTCACGGATTTTTTGGAGGGTGTCGATTATAACGAGCTTTGTGTCTGCGTTTTCTGCGACGAACTGTTTTATTTGCTCGTTGAGCCCGGTTACCAAGGTTTTCGATTTCGTCGCAAAATGAAAATTGTCGCGATTATCCATGTCGAACATTTTGGCGGTGCGCTTCTGCAACCGCTGAAAATCGTCTTCCAACGCGAGGTAAAGCACCGTGCCCTGGTGAACGGCGTAATCCCACAGAGGAACGCCACCGCTCACATGGTATCCAATTTGCGCCATGAGGAAAGACTTACCCACCTTTGGCGCCCCGGCAAATAGATATACGCCGGAGGATAGCAAACCGTCGATCACCTGTGTTTTGGGCGGGTAGACAGTTTCGTAAAGCTCGGTCAACGAAACGGTATGCAAGCGATCAGGCGCGTTGGTATTGCTTTTGTGCTGAGCATCGGGTATAATGCCGGTAGAGTGAAATGAGAGTGACTGCCTTTCGTCTGCTGGAACAGGCGAAGCATGGGCGGTCACTTTTCTTGTGTCTGTGCTCATTGACTTTCCTCCTTCAGCCCGTTGAGGATGGCGGCGATATATCGAATAAGATCGAGGAGCTCGCTATTTTCAGCGCCGACACATTCCAATCGCTGTAGCTCCGCCAGCACCGTCTCAAGCTGATTGCGCAGCGCTTTGAATACCCGCGGATTACCTTGCACAACCACATCCCGGCACAGAAGCCGCCGAGTGATATAATCCTGCTTTGTAAGACCTGATAGCCGGACGGCAGTTTCAAGCTGCTCATCTTCTTCGGGTGAAATGCGAAACGCGACCGTCTTGTTGCGCCAGCGACCTTGCCCATCATATATTTTGAGTGACATTTAGAATCCCTCCCCTCGTTCAATTTCAAGCCTGTCCGCCATTTCCGTTTGCTTTGACGGAAACAGGTGCGCGTATCGATACGTGATGTCAATGCTCTCGTGCCCGACGCGGTCAGCAATCGCCACCGCAGAAAACCCCATCTCAATCAAAAGTGAGACGTGTGAATGCCTGATGTCATGAATCCTAATGCGTTTTACATCGCAAGCCTTGCTGCCTCTGTCCATTTCGTGGTGCAGATAGCTTTTGGTTATCGGGAACAATCTGTCGCCGGATTTACAGCCGTATAGTGTTTTAATATACTCCTGTATCTCCTGACAGAGAAAATCCGGCATCTTGATAACTCGGTTGCTTTTCGGTGTTTTTGGGTCTGTGATAATGTCCTCACGGTCAATTCGTTGGTATGACTTGTTGATGGTCACGGTGCTCTTCACAAAATCGAAATCCGCCGGGGTGAGGGCAAGCAGCTCTCCCATCCTGATACCGCACCAATAGAGCATTTCAAAGACGTAGAACGACAACGGCTTGTCCATCATGGCGTCTGCAAACTTGAGATATTCGTCCTTTGTCCAGAACAGCATATCCTTGGCTTCCTTCTTGCCGACGCTTCCGGCTTTTGCGGCGGGATTGCTTTTCAGCTCATAGAACCGAACCGCGTGATTGAAGATTGCGCTGACCTGATTGTGTAGGGTTTTGAGATACGTCGCGGAGAACGGCTTGCCGTCCTTGCCGCGCTGGTTCATCATTTCATTCTGCAATTGAATTATGTCTTTAGCGGTGATCTCGCTCATGCTTTTGCTCCCGAAATAAGGCAGCAACTTTTGACGAATGATGTTTTCCTTGGTCTTCCATGTGTTTATCCGCAATCGAGCTTTCATGTCCTTGCTATACAGCTCAACGAAGGCGGAGAAAGTCATATCGAGGTCGGCGGTCTGCTGTTGTAAAAACTCGCGTTCCCATTCCAAAGCGTCTTTCTTGGTGCGAAATCCGCGTTTGAGCTTGCGTTCACGCTCTCCCTTCCAATTTTGATAGTAGAACGATGTGTACCATGTTCCTTTGGCATTGTCTTTGTAAGCCGGCATTGTAGTTCCCTCCTAACTGACTGTTCTGATTCCGTAGAACTTTTCCTCAAAGAATTGTCTGCTCACGCGTCCCGCGATGGTTATAAAGCCCTTTTTCTTCAGTTCACCGTTCATTTCGCGGATGATCTTGTAAGCAAAAGGCTTTGATACACCAAGCTCTTTGGCCAGTTCCTCCGCTCTGATAAACCTCTCGTGATTCATAGGAAATCTCCTTTACAAATTATTCATCACCGTTCGTTTGTGAACGGTGTATTTGCATTGTACCAGTTCATATTCGAACTGTCAAGGGGTTTCAAAAATATTTATTTCATTTTTGAACTGTTTGTGTTATACTGTTTTTCAAGAGGTGTTTATGATGACTATTGGAGAGAAAATAAAGAAATTCAGAACCGCTAAGGAGTTTTCGCAAAAGCAATTGGCGATTATGTCCGGTATGAGTGAACCGGCTATTCGCAATTATGAATTGGGCAACCGTCAGCCAAGCGCCAAGCAGATTGAAAAGATTGCTGCTGCGTTGGAGCTTAGTCCTTTTGCGTTGTCTGACCCTGATTTTCATACACTCTTAGGCGTCATGCACTCCTTGTTTGAATTGGAAGATATGTATGACCTACAGATAACCGAGATTGACGGAGAGGTCTGCCTGCGGCTGGACAAGCACTCCAAAGCATCTCATGGTTTGACTGACAGATTCACGGACTGGAAGAATGAAGCTGATAGATTGAAACGAGGGGAAATTTCCAAGGACGAATATGATGCATGGCGCTATAGCTACCCGCGCATGGAGGCGGAGCGCCAGAAGGAGAGTCGAGATGAACGGCGTAATAAGGATCGCAAAGATGGCTGATACACCTGATTACATTAAGGCGCATGATTTTTCCTCCAATCACAAAGAAAGCCTTTTGCAAGATGAAGAGTGCGGATGTTTTTACTGCTTATCAATCTTTCATCCGGAAGAAATTAAGTATTGGGTAAAGGACAAAACGGGCACGGCAATGTGCCCGTATTGCGGCATCGACTCTGTTATTGGGGAAAGCTCCGGCTATCCGATAACAGAGACGTTCCTGGAAAAAATGAAAGCATATTGGTTTTGACACAACAAAAAATGTCCGCCGAACTTAGCGTTCAGCGGACATTTTTAATGTCGCTAATATGTGGGTGCTGTTGATGCTCCGATAATCCCATTAGTATCAAAATGGTATCAGCGGACACTTTCGAAAGCCTGAAACCCTGTATTCATGCGGGTTTGCGGACTTCAAGTGCTTATTCCCACTCGATTGTGGCGGGGGGTTTATCTGTGATGTCGTAGAGCACGCGGTTGACGCCATCGAGTTGGGAGATTTTGTGGCTGGCTTTGGCCAGTACCTCCAGCGGGATGGGCGACCAGCGGGCGGTCATAAAGTCGGTGGTTTGCACCGCGCGCAGTGCGATGGGGTAGGCGTAGGTGCGGGCTTCATTGGTAACGCCGACGCTGCGGATGTCTAAAATGGCGGCGAAGTATTGGTCGGCCAAATGGCGGCAGCCCTCTGCCTCAAGCGTTTCGCGGAAGATGGCGTCGGCCTCGCGCAGAATGGACAGCTTGGCCTCGGTGATGGCGCCGACAACACGCACGCCCAGACCCGGGCCGGGGAAGGGCTGGCGGCTGACCAGCTTTTCGTCCAGACCCAGCACCATGCCGGCCTGACGCACCTCGTCCTTAAACAGCTCCTTCAGCGGCTCGACAATGCCGGCAAAGCCGATGTTGGCGGGCATACCGCCGACGTTGTGGTGGCTCTTGACCGCCGCGCCGCCGATGCCGCTTTCGATAATGTCGGGGTAGATGGTGCCTTGCGCCATAAAGTCGATGGGTCCCAGCTTGGACGCCTCGTCCTCAAATACGCGGATAAACTCTTCACCAATGATCTTGCGCTTCTGCTCGGGGTCGGTCACGCCGTCCAGCTTGCTCAAAAAGCGCTGCTGCGCGTCAACGCGGATAAACTGCATATCGTACGGCGCAAAGGCTGCCTGCACCTCGTCACCCTCGTTTTTACGCATCAGGCCGGTGTCGACAAATACGCAGGTCAGGTTGCTGCCGATGGCCTTGTGCACCATCAGCGCCGTGACCGACGAATCGACGCCGCCCGACAGGCCGCACAGCACCTTGCGGTCGCCGACCTGCGCTTTGATAGCCGCCACGGCGTCGGCCACGGCAGCTTGCGTCGTCCAGTCGCCGTCTAGCTTGCAGACGTCGTAGAGAAAATCGTGCAGCTGGTTGTCGCTGACCTGTGACGGGTCCTTGCAGCTCAGCAGCGGCAGGCCGACCTCGTGCTGGCGGTCGCTGACTTCCGGCGTCAACTCCTTGCCGGTGCAGACAAGACCGTGATAGCCCTTGAGTGTCTCAACGGGCGTGGTGCGATTAAGCACCTCGCAGTAGACCTTCTGCGCGCGAATACGGCGCGCGATGATGCGGCCTTCGGGTCCGCCGAAGTCCAGGATGGCAATGCGCTGATGGTTAGTCGACATGGTAGGCCTCCTTATACTCTAAATAGTCGCCCGTAAAGCAGGCGTCGCAATAGTGGTCGCAGCCAATGAGCGAGGGCAGACTGTCAAGGCTTAGGTAGCCGACGCTGTCCGTGCCCAAAAACTCGTTCATGTTGTCGCCGTACTTAACGGCCGCCAAATTCTCGCGCGACGGCACGTCGGTGCCGTAGTAACAGGGGTAGAGGAAGGGTGGCGACGCGATGCGGATGTGCACCTCGGTCGCGCCCGCCTGCCGCAGCAGGTTGACGATTTGCGCGCAGGTCGTGCCGCGCACGATGCTGTCGTCGATCATGACCACACGCTTGCCCTTGACTGCGTCGCCGATGGGGTTGAGCTTGAGCCGCACGGCCAGCTCGCGCTCGTCCTGCGTCGGGCGGATAAACGTGCGGCCGATGTAGCTGTTTTTGACAAAGCCGCGGTCGTAGGGGATACCCGACTCGAGGCTGTAACCCATCGCCGCCTCGAGTCCCGAATCGGGCACGCCGATGACCACGTCGGCGTCGACGGGGTGCTGGCGCGCCAGATGGCGACCGGCGGTAGTGCGCGCCTTGGCCACGCTGTGGCCGTCGATGGTCGAGTCGGCGCGGGAGAAGTAGATGTATTCAAAGATGCAGTGGCGCGGCTTGACGGCCTTGCCCATGCGGAAGCTCTTGATGCCCTCTTTGCTGACGCAGACGACCTCGCCCGGTTCGACGTCGCGCTCATAGGTGGCGCCAATGACGTCGAGCGCGCAGCTTTCGGAGGCAAAGACAACAGCCTCGCCGCGGCGACCCATCAGCAGCGGTCGCACGCCATAGGGGTCACGGGCGGCAATCAGCTTGCGCGGGCTCATAACCAGCAGTGAATACGAACCGTGGAAGTTGGCGCAGGCGTCGCGCACGGCCTCCTCGGCCGAGCCGAGCGTCATGCGCGAGCGGGCGATAAAGTTGGCTATCAGCTCGCTGTCGGCCAGCGTGTTGAGCACCGCGCCGGTGTCGTGCAGCTGCTTGCGCAGCTCGTTGGCGTTGTGCAGCGTGCCGTTGTGGGCGATGGTCAGCGTGCCCTTGCGGTAGGTGGTGACCAGCGGCTGGGCGTTGACGCGCCCGGCGGTGCCGGCGGCGGGGTAGCGGACGTGGCCTACGGCAATGTTGCCGTCCAGCCCGTCCAGAATTTCGGCGGTAAAGACGTCGGACACCAGACCATTGTCCTTAAAAAAATCAACATCGCCGTCGTGGCTTACGGCAATGCCGCAGCTTTGTTGACCGCGATGTTGGAGCGAGGACAGGCCGTAGTAGACGTCGCGCGTGTAGTTCTGACCGACAGGCCCGGCGATGCCGATGATGCCGCATTCCTCGTGCAAACTCACTAATAAACGCCTCCTTTTCGTAAAAGAAAAAAGATACTCCTATTATACGACGCTGCGCGGCGCCGAACAAGGGGTAGTTGGGAAAATGTTAGACAAAAAAAGAGATGGAGGAGCCGACATCGATTGTGGATTTTTATTTTTTGCCAGCGGAAACGGCGAAAGAAAGCGCCCCATCGTCTGACGGGTGGTGTGCCGTCGACAATGGGGCGCGTGGCGCCCGGTGCGGTTAGCCGCCTACAATCTGTGTGACGTTGTGGTCGAGCTTGAGCATACGTGTCATGATGGCGGCGGCCTCAGCGCGCGTGGCGTTGGCGTTGGGCCGCGCACGGCCGTTGCTGCCGGCCAGAATCTGGTTGACCGCCAGTGTCAGCATCGCCATCTGCGCGTAGCTGTTGATGTCGGCGGCGTCGCTGAAGAACTGGTCCAGTGTCTTGGCCTGCGAGTCGGCTGTCTGATAGCAAACCTTGAACGCGTCCAGCGCACGCTGGCACATGGTGGCCAGCTCTTGGCGTGTGATGGGGGCGGTGGGCTTGAAGGTGTTGCCGCCAAACCCGACGACAATGCCCATTTTGCGTGCCTGCCGCACCGCGTCGGCGTAGTAGGCGGTGGGCGCAACGTCGGAAAACTGCGGCGTGTCGGCGGTGTCCACCGGGCCGTAAATGCGCATCAGCATCGTGATAAAATCGGCGCGTGTGACGGTGCGGCCAGCGCCAAAGAGGCCGTTGCCGATGCCCTGCACAACGCCCAGTGTCGACAGCGTGTCGGTGTAGACGACGGCCCAATCGGGCACGTCTGAAAACTCCGTGTTGAGCGATTCGTGGAAGGCGTAGGTGCCGTTGCCTGTCATAACAGCGGCCGGCCAGTTGTTGGACGTCAGCCAGCAGCGCGGCATATTGATGCCGTCCTTATCACCGCGGATGAGCGGGGTGATGGGCTGGGGCTGCATAAACAACAGGGTGGGTGTGTGGCGGCCGTCGGCGTAGGCGAGCGGTTTGTCGCTGTCCTGCGTGAGGTAGACAGTGATGGCGGCCGGAACACCAATCTTGTTGGCGGGCTGGTAGTCGGTAAACGAGAAGGTGACCGTCTTGGTGTCGGCTGACAGCGAGTCGACCAGCGCCTGACCGATGTACAGCGTGGCAATCATGGTGTCGGGGATTTCCAGATAGATGACGCCGCCGGCCAGCCCGCGAACGAGCGAGACGGGCAAGGCCAGGTGCGTGCCCTTGTACGACGGCAGCTCGACATACAGGCCGGTGGGCGTCACGCGGTCGGTCGGTGTGCCCAGATAGCCAAAGGACGGCAGCGTCGGCGCGAGGGCGCTGGCCTGCGCGGCGGTGACGGTGATGTGGTACTCGTTGGTGACCACGTCGAAATCGTAGGGCAGCTTGTTGAGCTTAATGGTGGCGGTGGCCTCGGCGGCGCTGGCTGAGGACATAACGGGCGCAAATCCGGCCAGCAGCGCCAGCGCAAGGGTCAGTGCCAGCATACGGCGAGTGGTGATCTTTTTCATAAAGTTCTCCTCCTTTTCGGTGTGGGTGTGAATGGCCTCTCTACCCTAAACACCCGACAGCGACATCAAATGTGACGGCGCACACAAAAGGTTTTTGTGTCGACGGCGGCGTGTTGCCAAAACGACGGCAAAATGGTAAACTGTAGCCGAAAAAACAGACCGGAGGTGCCCTATGGGTCAGGTTATCATTATAGATACACAATCGACGCACATCGCGCCCGACGCCGTGGTGGGCGACGGCACGCGCATCCTGCCCAACACCGTCATCGGGCCGGGCTGTGTCATTGGCAAAAATTGCACCATCGGGCCGCTGACGCATATGAAGCAAGCGCGCGTCGGCGACGGCTGCACGGTGGAAAACGCGCAGGTCGAGGACAGCGTGCTGCAACAGGACGTACAGGTCGGGCCATACGCCCACATCCGCGCCGGTTGCGACATCGGCGCCCGCGTGCGCGTCGGCAGCTTTGTGCAGCTGAAAAACGTCAAGCTGGGCGCCGACAGCGCCGTGCCGCATCTGGCCTATCTCGGCGACGCGACGGTGGGCGAGCGCAGCAACATTGGCTGCCATGTCACCACGGCCAACTTTGACGGCGTTGCCAAGCATGAGACGCACATCGGCGACGACGCCTTTGTCGGCTGCCACTGCACGCTGGTCGCGCCGGTCAGCATCGGCGACGGCGCGTGGACGGCGGCGGGCAGCGTCATTACCGACAGTGTGCCCGACGACGGGCTGGGCATCGCGCGGCCGCGCCAAACCACGCGCGAGCAGTGGGCGGCGGCGCACATTCAACAGCTAAAGGACGGACAGTAAGTGGACAGTAGATTTATCATCGCCGGACTGGGCAATCCCGGCAGTCAATACGACGGCACGCGCCACAACATCGGCTTTGAGGTCGTCGACGCGCTGGCCGACCAGCTCAAGGTCAAGGTCAAAAAACTCAAGTTTGAGTCGCTGTACGCCGACGCCAAGCTGGGCGCCGACCGCTTGCTGCTGCTCAAGCCACAGACCTTTATGAACGAGAGTGGCCGCGCCGTACGCGCCGCCGCCGCTTTTTATAAGGTGCCGCCCGAGCGGGTGCTGGTGGTGGTCGACGACGTCAACCTGCCCGCCGGTCGGCTGCGGCTGCGCGAGAGTGGCAGCGACGGCGGTCACAACGGGCTGAAAAGCCTGCTGTATCACCTGCAAAGCGACCGCTTTCCGCGCCTGAGGGTCGGCGTCGGCGCACCGGCGGGCGAAAACGCGCTGGTCAACTGGGTGCTGGGCGGCTACAGCACCGCCGAGCGCAAGCTGATGGACGACGCGGTCAAGCGCTGTCTGCCCGGCATTGAATTGTTTGTCCAGCAGGGCGCTGCCGCCGCCGCCAACCTGCTCAACCGCGCCGAGGTGACGCCGTGAAGCGGGCGCTGGTCACCGGCGGTTCGCGCGGCATCGGGCTGTGCATTGCCAAGACGCTGGCGCAGCAAGGCTATGCCGTGACAGCCACCTATTTGAATACCACCGCGCAGCTTGACGAGCTGCGCGCGATGGGCGTTGCGCCGGTGCGTTGCGATGTCACAAACCCCGACGACGTGCAGGCGGCGGTTGAGGCCGCCGGTGCCGTCGACGTGCTGGTCAACAACGCCGGCATCGCACAGGTTAAGCCCTTTGCCGACCTGACAATCGGCGACTGGAACGCCATGCTGGCCGCCAATTTGACGTCGGCGTTTCTTGTCAGCCGCGCCGTGCTGCCCAAAATGATTAGCCGCAAGAGCGGCTGCATTGTCAACATCTCGTCCATTTGGGGTGAGGTGGGCGGCTCGTGCGAGGTGCACTATTCGGCGGCCAAGGCGGGGCTGATTGGGCTGACCAAGGCACTGGCCAAGGAGCTGGGGCCGTCGGGCATTCGTGTCAACGCCATCGCGCCCGGCTACATTGACACCGACATGAACGCCGAGCTGACCGACGCCGACCGCGCCGAGGTGTTGGCACAAACGCCGCTGAATGTCGCCGGACTGCCGTCGCAGGTGGCCAATGCGGTGCTGTATCTGGCACAAAATGACTTTGTCACCGCCGACGTGCTGCACGTCGACGGCGGCTTTGCGCGCTGATATGCTCGACGCGCTGTTTACGCGCCGGTTTAGCGCCTTCCGCGAGGTGTGGGAGGCGCTGGACGCGCGGCGTAACCCCGTCGCCGTGTCGGGGCTGAGCGACGTGCACAAGGCGCATCTGGTCGCCAACCTGTACGCCAACGCGTCGCGGCCGCTGCTGCTGATGGCCGCCGACGAGCAGGAGCTGGCGCGGCTCAACGCCGATGTAACGGCGCTGACCGGCCATGCGCCCGCGGTGCTGCCGGTGCGCGAGCCCAGCTACCACAATGTCGAGGCCGCCAGCCACGAGTGGGAGCAGGCACGACTCAAAACGCTTTACCGCATTGCCACCGGTAACGCGCCCGTGGTGCTGACCACCGCCGACGCACTGCTGCTGCACACACTGCCCAAGCAGCGACTGGAGGCCGCGGCGCTGACGCTGGAGGTTGGTGCGACGCTGGCGCAGTCGGCGCTGATTGCCGCGCTGGACGGCGGCGGCTACCGCCGCTGCGAACAGGTCGAGGGCGTGGGTCAGTACGCCGTGCGCGGCGGACTGGTCGACTTTTTCAGCCCCACCGGCGAGCGCCCCGTGCGCGTCGAGTTTTTCGGCAATGAAATTGACACGCTGGGCGCGATTGACCCCGACAGCCAGCGCCGCGTGGAAAACCTGCCGCGCGTTGTGCTGCTGCCGGTGCGCGAGCTACTGCCCGACGGCGCGCTGCTGGACAACCTGCAGGCGTTGTGCGATAAACAGAAAAAACCAACCGTCAAGGAGACCATCACGCGCGACCTTGAGCGCTTGCGTGAGACGGGGCAGCTGGCGGCGCTCGACCGCTACCTGCCGTTGCTCTATCCGACGGCCACACCCTTTGACTATCTGCCGCCCGAGACGCTGGTGGTCATCTGTGAAAAAAGCCGCTGCCGCGAGCGGCGCGAGGCGACATGGTGGCGCCACGGACAGGACGTCGAGACGCTGCTGGAAAACGGGCTGCTCGACAGCAGCCAGACAACGCAGTATCTGGACGAGACGGGCTGGACAAGCAAGCTCAAGCAGTTTGATGTGCTCTATTTGGACACGCTGCCGTCGGGTGGCTTTGAGCTGCCGCCGCGCGCGCTGGTCAGCGTGCAGGCCAAACAGCTGCCGTCGTATGGCGGCAGCCTTGAGACGGCGGTCGGCGACATCGCGCACTACCGCGACACCGGCGTCGGCACGCTGGTGCTGTGCGGCGCGCGTATGCGCTGCCACCAGCTGGAGCAGCTGCTTAGAGACAAGGGCATCGCCGCGCAGGTCGAGGAAAAGCTGTCGTCGTTGCCGATGGCGGGGCAGGTGCTGCTGACCGTGGGCGGATTAAGCGCCGGATTTGAATACCACGAGGGCAAGCTGGCCGTTATTACCGAGGGCCAGCTGCTGGCGTCGCCGGGCAAAAAGCGCCGCGCCGGGCAAAAGGACGCGCGCCAGCGCGTGGCGTCGTACACCGACCTGACGCCCGGCGATTTGGTCGTGCACGAGCATCACGGCATCGGGCGGTTTACCGGCATCAAGGCCATTGAGGTCGACGGCGCCAGCCGCGACTTTATTCAAATTTCCTACGCCGGTACCGACAGCCTCTATGTGCCGGTTACGCAGCTGAATTTGGTCAGCAAGTACATCGGCGCGGGCGAGGAGGTTGCCGTCAAGCTCAACAAGCTGGGCGGCGCCGATTGGAGCCGCGCCAAGAGCCGCGCCAAGGCGGGCGCTAAGGAGCTGGCGGCCGGACTCATTGCGCTGTACGCCGAACGCCTGCGCAAGCAGGGCTTTGCCTTTCCCGCCGACAGCGACTGGCAGCGCGAGTTTGAGGAGGCATTTCCCTACGACGAGACCGACGACCAGCTGACCGCCATCGCCGACGCCAAGCGCGACATGGAGAGCACGCTGCCCATGGATCGGCTGCTGTGCGGCGACGTTGGTTTTGGCAAGACCGAGGTGGCGCTGCGCATGGTCATGAAGTGCGTGCTGGGCGGCAAACAGGCGGCGCTGCTGGTGCCGACCACGGTACTGGCGCAGCAGCACTACAACACGGCACTGCAACGCTTTGGCCGCTTCCCGCTGCGTGTCGACATGGTCAGCCGCTTCCGCAGCGCGGCGCAAAACAAGCAGGCGCTGACCAAGCTGCACAGGGGCGAAATCGACCTGTTGATTGGCACGCACCGGCTGCTGTCCAAGGACGTAAAATTCAAGGATTTGGGTCTGCTGGTCGTTGACGAGGAGCAGCGCTTTGGCGTCAGCCACAAGGAAAAGCTGAAGGCGCTGGCCAAGCAGGTCGACGTGCTGACGCTGACTGCCACGCCGATACCGCGCACGCTGAACATGGCGCTGTCAGGCATCCGCGATATGTCGACGCTTGAGCAGCCGCCGCGCGACCGCTACCCCGTGCAGACCTTTGTGCTCGAGCACGACGACATGATCATCGACGACGCCATCCGGCGCGAAATCGGGCGCGGCGGGCAGGTTTTTTACCTGCACAACCGCGTTGAGTCGATTGACCTGCTGGCCATGCGGCTGCGCCGCCGTCACCCCGACGTGCCCATCGCCGTCGCGCACGGGCAGATGGACGAAAAACAGCTGGCCGATATGATGCGCCAAATGGCCGAGGGTCAGATTGGCGTGCTGGTTTGCACCACGATTATCGAAACGGGTCTTGATATTGCCAACGCCAATACGCTGATAATAGAGGACGCCGACAAGATGGGGCTCGCGCAGCTGCACCAAATCCGTGGCCGCGTCGGGCGCAGCAACCGCCACGCCAGCGCCTACCTGACCTATCGGCGTGGCAAAATTCTCAGCGAAGTGGCCACCAAGCGGCTGTCGGCGGTGCGTGAGTTTGCCGAGTTTGGCTCCGGATTTAAGATTGCCATGCGCGACCTCGAAATTCGTGGCGCAGGCAACATTCTCGGGCCCGAGCAGCACGGGCATATGCTCAGTGTCGGCTATGATATGTACCTCAAGCTGCTGGAGGAGGCCGTGCTGGAGGAAAAGGGCGAGACCGCCCGCCCCAGCGCCGACGCGCTGGTCGACCTGCCGCTGTCGGCGGGCATTCCCGAAAAATATGTCGCCGCGTCGGGCGTGCGCATGGATTTGTATCGCCGAATCGCGCTGCTGCGTGACGGCGAGCAGGCCGCCGATCTGCTCGACGAGCTAATCGACCGTTTTGGCGAGCCGCCCAAGAGCACGCAAAATCTCATCGACATCGCGTTGCTGCGCAACGCCGCCGCTGAGTCCGGCTTTAGCGAGGTTGCCTATCGCGACAAGCGCGTGACGCTGGCGCTGCGGGTGCCCGATCTCGCACGCGTGTCGCGCGTCTGTTCACTCAAGGAGTACCGCGGGCGGTTGCTGTTCTCGCCCGGCGATAAGTCCTATCTGACGCTGCGCCCAATCGACAAAACGCCGCTGCTGGCGCAGGTGCGCACATTGGTCGGCCAGTACGCCGAATCATAATAAAAGGGGGCATGACCCATGACAACCACAGAAGCCAAGCAACTGCTGCTCGACACCCATGCCGAAATCAAGCACATCGTCACGGCAACCGCCGTCATGCACTGGGATGAGAACGCCGAGCCCTATCCGCCCGAGCAGGGCGCGGCCGCGCGCGGCGCCGCGCAGGGGTATTTGTACGAAAAGGCCTTCGGTCTGTCGATTTCGCCGCAGATAAAAGAAGCGCTCGACCTGTTGACCGCCGACCCGTCGGGGCTGGATGAGTACGAGCGCGACATGGTTAAGATTTGGAAAAAGAGCTACGACAAAAACTTCAAGGTGCCGCCCGCCGAGATTGCGGCACTGGAAAGCGTCGTCAGCCAAGCCATGCAGGCGTGGATGAAAGCCAAACAAAGCAATGATTTTGACACCATGCTGCCGTGGTACGACAAGATTTTTGAATTTCAGCACAAACTGGCCGACTACATCGGCTATGACAAGCATCCTTACGACGCGCTGCTCGACAAGTTTGAAGAGGGGATGACCGTCGAGCTTTGCGACGCCTTTTTTGCCCAGCTGCGCGAGGAGCTGGTGCCGTTGTTGGCCGCCGTGCAGGCCAGCGGCCGTCAGCCCGACGACAGCTTTTTGCGCCAGGCCTGTGACACCGCCACGCAGGCGGCGCTCAACCACGAGGTGGCCGAGTGGATGGGTCTTGACTTCAACCGGCTGCAAATGGGCACGACCGAGCATCCCTTTATGCTGGTGATTGGCCGTGACGACATCCGCATGACGACCCACTATTACGAAGACGATCTGATGTCGGCGCTCTTTTCAACGCTGCACGAGGGTGGCCACGCGCTGTACGAGCTGAATCTGCCACAGGCGCTGTCGCCCTACGGGCTGGACGAGGCGGCGTCAACCGCCTTCCACGAGTCGCAGTCGCGCACCTTCGAAAATGTCTTTGGTCGCAGTCGGCAGCTGATGCCGCACCTGCTGGAAAAGCTGAAAAAGCACTTCCCGCAACAGTTTGCCGACGTCACGTCCGAGCAGCTCTACGCCGCGGTCAACATCGCGCAGCCGTCGCTAATCCGCGTCGAGGCCGACGAGCTGACCTATTGCCTGCACATCATGCTGCGCTATGAGATGGAAAAGGACATTATGGAGCGCAAGCTGACCGCCGCCGACCTGCCGCGCGTCTGGAACGAGAAGATGCAGGCCTATTTCGGCATCACACCGCCCGATGACAAAAGCGGCTGTCTGCAGGACACCCACTGGTCGAGCGGGTTGTTTGGCTACTTCCCGTCCTACGCGCTGGGCAACGCCTTCAGCGCCCAGCTGGTGGCCAAGATGCGCGAAAGCGTCGACGTCGACGACTGCCTGGCACGCGGCGACTTTGCGCCGTTGACGGCGTGGCTGGCACAACACGTACACGTCCACGGCTGCCGCCTAACGCCGTCCGAGCTGATTGTCGCCGCGACCGGCGAGCCGCTCAACGCCAAGTACTACGTCGACTACCTCAAGCAAAAATTCATCGCCGTCTACGGGCTGTGAGAAAATAGCAACGGGTCGGAGAAAATTTCCGACCCGTTGACAATGTATAGCTTATTCGCGCGGCTCAAGCAGCTTGGAAGGATGCACCTTCAGCGCATCGGCGATGGCAAAGACAAGCCGCAGGGAGGGCTTATTCTTGCCCAGTTCAATTTTGCTGACATGCGTAAAATCGACGTTCACCATTTCGGCCAACTGTTGCTGCGTCAGGTTGGCAGCGCGCCGCCGCATATGGATGTTGTCGCCCAGCGCGGCGTAGTACTGATTATAGTTGTCTACCATTATTATCACCCTTGTTAAGCCTATAGGCTGGCTTGACAAAAATAAATGGAGACTGTATTCTATTATTTGAAGTTCAATATCTAATTTTCGTCGATAGGGGTATAATAATGGGCTATTCAGACAGCGATGGCATGGTCGAGCGTGAAATGGCGGCGCTGCTGCTGGGGCGGCTGGCGCTCAACCGGCTTAACGACGCGCTGGGCATTGACTGGCCGGCGGTGCTGGAGCGGCAGGCGGTGCGGCTGCTCAAGGAGGTGCAAAGCATCCTCCGGCGCGACGAACTGACCGACTTTGAAATCGTCGAGGAGCTGGTCTGCCTGTTTGAACACAACGGCTTCGACGCCGGTGCCACGCACGACTTCGGATAGAAAACCGGCTGGGTCATCGCTGACCCAGCCGGTTGCTTATCTGCGCTATTCCCAAGGGTCGGCGGGCCGCTTGCGTTTTTTTGCGCGGCGATTGAGGTAGAAACCTACACCAATCAGCACCACGCCCAGCGGCAGGAGGAGGAAGGACAATATGTTGCTCGGCTTCTTTTCGGGGAAAGCCACCGCGTAGTCAATGTCAAGCACGTCGCCGATTGCGTAGGTTCGCTCGGTTGTGGCGCTTGGCAGCTCGACAATAGTCGTTTTGCCGTTGTCGGAGACGCTGCACAGCGGGCGATAGACGACAACCGATTGCCCGGTGCTGTCAGTCTGGGTTTCGGTCTGGTAGTCGACGACAACAGCCGAGACCTGATTTGATCCAACAGCGTTATCGAACAACAGCATCATCAGAGCGCCCAGAATCCAAACACCACCCATAAACATCAGAAACGTGCCGAAGCCAATATTCCAGCGCACAATCATTGCTACCCCTCTTTTCGTTTATTTTATCAACACCTGTGCCAGTGCGATGATCAGCGGCATGGATAGCGCGCTGGCGACGTTGCTGCTGGGCGTCATGCGCGCGCCGAGGTCGATGTCGCCGTCGTACTGCGTGGGAAAGAGAATGGCCATGGTGCTGACCGGCGCGCAGATAGGCACCATGCAGGCCAGCGCGACGGCGGCGTTGAGCTTGAAAGCGACGGCAATGCCCAGCATGATCAGCGGCACAACGGTCAGACGCAGGCCGATGGCCAGCCACATCCGCCCGTCGCCGCGACGCGGCAGCAGCGACGCGCCATAGAGAAAGCAGCCGGTGACAATCATGGCCAACGGCGTGTTGATGTCGGCCATGGCCGCGATGGGCGTGGAAAGCAGGTCGGGCAGCTTTAGATTGAACGCGTAGACCAAAAGCCCCAGCGCAATGCCGATTAGCCCGGGGTTAAACACCAGCTTGCGCCACGACTTGTCCTTGCTGAACAGCGACAGCGCCACGGTCCAGACAAAGAAGTTAAACACCGCGACATACAGCGACACCCACACCACCGCGCCCTCGCCCAGCACGGCGCGCGCTACGGGAATGCCCATAAAACCGCAGTTGGAAAAAGCGACGGCAAAACGGTAGAGCGCGCGCTGTGGCGCGGCGTCCTTGCGAAAAACGGCAAAGCCGATGGCGATGCCGACCAGGTGCGCGGCGGCGGCAAACAGCGCCGCTAAGCCCAGCTGCTTCATGGTGTCGGGCGCGTGGTCAAGCCCCTGAAAGGCGTGAATAATCAAGCAGGGCGTGACGATGTTGAGCAGCACCTTGGTCATCTGGTGGCCGCCGTCGGCGTTAATCCAGCCGCGCTGACGGCAAAACCAGCCCAAGCCCATCATTAAAAATAAAATCAGCACCTGCGTGCCGACAGTGGTCGCATTGCTCCAAAAACTCATAGTCAACCTCCCGCCTTGTCAGTATACAGTATGTGCGCTTTTGTGGCAATGCACAATTGCAAATCGCGGGCGGCGATGGTATACTGTGTTCATCACGATGAAATGGGGATTTTGCCATGATCGCTCGTTATTATGTCGAAAAAAAAGACAACGTGGAGGCGCGCAATCTCGCGCGTGATCTGCGTTCTTTTTTGTCCATGCCAACGCTGTCCGAGCTGCGGATTTTGCGCTGCTATGATGTCGAGGGGTTGACGCCCGAACAGGTGCAGACCTGCCTGCCCGTCGTCTTTTACGAGCCGATGGCCGACTTTGTTTACCAGCAGCTGCCGCCGATGGCCGACAACGCGCGCCTGCTGTATGTCGAGCCGCTGCCGGGTCAGTTTGACCAGTGCGCCGACAGTGCCGAGCAGTGCTGCCAGCTGCTGTTGGGCGGCAACCGTCCCACCGTGCGTGCGCAGCGTGTGTATGCCGTGACGGGGCTGAACGACCACGAGTTTGACAAGCTGACCGCCTATTTAATCAACCCCGTTGAGAGCCGCCGTTCGGACGGCGAGCCGCCGCAGACGCTGGCGCAGAACGTCGAGCGACCCGACGATGTGCCGACGCTGACCGGCTTTATTCAGCTTGACGCCGCCGGGCTGTCGGCGCTGCGCGAGCAGCGCGGGCTGGCCATGGACGACGCCGACTTGGCGCTGCTGCAGCAGTACTTCCGCGCCGAGCAGCGCGACCCGACCGAGACCGAAATCAAGGTGGTCGACACCTACTGGTCCGACCACTGCCGCCACACCACCTTTTCCACCGTGCTGGACAACGTCGTCATCCACGACCCGCGCGTGCAGGCCGCCTTTGAGCTGTACCAGCAAAACAGCGACGGCAAGCCGCTGACGCTGATGCGTGTGGCCACCGCCGCCATGAAAACACTGAAAAAACAGGGAGGACTGCCCGAGCTCGACGAGTCGGAGGAGGTCAACGCCTGCACCATTAAAGTGACCGCCGTGCGCGACGGCCAGCCCGAGGATTGGCTGCTGCTGTTCAAAAACGAGACGCACAACCACCCCACTGAAATCGAGCCCTTTGGCGGCGCGGCGACCTGCATTGGCGGCGCGATTCGCGACCCGTTGTCGGGTCGGGCGTTTGTCTATCAGGCCATGCGCGTCACCGGCTCGGGCAACCCGCTGGAAAGTCTGGCCGACACCTGGCCGGGCAAGCTGCCGCAGCGTCAGCTGACGACGACAGCGGCGGCCGGTTACTCCTCCTACGGCAACCAAATCGGCCTGCCCGCCGGGCTGGTCGATGAGTTATACCACGACGGCTACAAGGCCAAGCGCATGGAAATCGGCGCGGTGGTCGGTGCGGCACCGGCGCAAAACGTCGTGCGGCTGCAGCCGCAAGCCGACGACATCATCGTGCTGCTGGGCGGGCGCACCGGTCGTGACGGCATCGGTGGCGCGACCGGCTCGAGCAAGGCGCACACCGCGCAGTCGGTCGACACCTGCGCCGCCGAGGTGCAAAAGGGCAACGCGCCCGAGGAGCATAAAATCCAGCGCCTGTTTCGCGACGGCGACGTCACGCGGCTGATTAAGCGCTGCAACGACTTTGGCGCGGGCGGCGTCTGCGTTGCCATTGGCGAGCTGGCCGACGGGCTGACCATCGACCTCGACGCCGTGCCCAAGAAATACGAGGGGCTAAACGGCACCGAGCTGGCCATTTCCGAGTCGCAGGAGCGCATGGCTGTGGTCGTTGACCCGTCTGACTTTGACAAGCTGCTGGCCGCCGCAGAGGCCGAGAACATTGAAACGACCAAGGTGGCCGTCGTCACCGCCGAGCCGCGCTTAAAAATGACATGGCGCGGCCAGACGGTCGTTGACATTGCCCGCGATTTTCTCAACACCAACGGCGCCGACAAGCACGCGCGCGCCGAGATTGTCGAGCCGACGGCGCAGCCGACGCGTCACAACGGCTCGTGGCTGGAGTGGGCCGAATCGCTGGAGGGCTGCAGCCGCCGCGGGCTGGTGCAGCGGTTCTGCGGCTCGGTCGGCGCAGGCAGTGTGCTGATGCCGTTTGGCGGTCGGATGCAAATCGCGCCGACGCAGGTCATGGCGGCGCTGCTGCCTGTCGACAGCGGCGAAATGGAGACGTGCAGCGTCATGTCCTACGCCTTTGACCCAGTTGTCGCATCGGCCGACCCGTTTGGCGCGGCGGCTGACGCCGTAGTTGAATCGGTGGCCAAGCTGATTGCCGCCGGTGTGCCGCAGCAGGGCGTGTATTTAACGCTTCAAGAGTATTACCCGCGACTGGGCGGCGACGCCAAGCGCTGGGGGTTGCCGCTGGCGGCGCTGCTGGGCGCGTTCAGCGCGCAGATGGGGCTGCAAATGGCGGCCATTGGCGGCAAGGACTCGATGTCGGGCAGCTTTAATGCCTACGACGTACCGCCGACGCTGGTGTCGTTTGCCATCGGCACGCAGGCGGCCGACAGGCTGGTGCCCGACACCGTGCAGGCGCTGGACAACAAGCTGTACTGGCTCAACGCGCCGCGCAATGCCGACGGCACGGTCAACTATCTGGCGCTCAAAGCTATGTGGAACACCTACGCCGACCGCGTGGCACGCGGCGAGGTCAAGAGCGCGCGCGCGGTATCGCGCGGCGGCGTGGCCGGTGCGATTATGATGATGTGTGTCGCCGACGACATCGGCTTTGAGAGCAGCGCCAAGCTCGACTGGCTGGGCGCGCGCAGCGGTGGCATTGTCTTTGAAAGCGAGTGCGACTGCCCCGAGGCGCTGCTGCTGGGCAGCACCATTGACGCGCCGGTGATTATCGCCGACGGTCAGCGCTTTTGTCTGGATGAGCTGCGCGGCCGCTGGCAGGCGACGCTGGAAAGCGTGTTTCCGTCGCGCACACCCGAGGAGGAGACGCCGGTGCCGGCGCTGCGCTGCCGCACCAAACCCGCGTTCCGCACCACGCCGGCCATCGCCAAGCCGCGCGTGGTCATTCCCGTGTTTCCCGGCACCAACAGCGAGTACGACAGCGCACAGGCCGTGCGCCGTGCCGGCGGCATTGCCGTGCCGGTCGTCGTGCGCAACCTGCGACCCGACTGGCTGGCGCAGTCGGTCGACGCCATGCGCGCCGCCATGGCCAACGCGCAGATGATGTTTTTCCCCGGCGGCTTCTCGGGCGGTGACGAGCCCGACGGCTCGGGCAAGTTTATCGCCGCCTTTTTCCGAAACGCCGCGCTGACCGACGCCGTGCGCGCGCTGCTGCAAAAGCAGGACGGCTTGATTTTAGGCGTCTGCAACGGCTTTCAGGCGCTGACCAAGCTGGGCTTGACGACCTATGGCGACATTGTCGACATGCAGCCCGACGACCCGACGCTGGCGCACAACACCATTGGCCGCCATGTGTCGCAGTACGTTTACACCCGTGTGGCGACCAAGAAAAGCCCGTGGACGGCGCAAATGGCACTCGACGAGGTGCACGCCATTCCCGTCAGCCACGGCGAGGGCCGGTTTACCGCCAGCGCCGCATGGCTCGAACGCCTGACCGACAACGGTCAAATTGCCTTCCAGTACTGTGACGCGTCAGGCGTGCCGTCGATGGACTACGATGTCAACCCCAACGGCAGCGCGCTGGCCATTGAGGGCATTTGCAGCCCCGACGGACGCGTGCTGGGCAAGATGGGGCACACCGAGCGCAGCGGGCCGCGCGTCGGCCGCAACATTGAGGGTGAGAAATATCAGCCGCTGCTGCAAAGCGGCATGGCTTATTTCGGCTAACCATGGCGCTGCCCTTTAGCTACAAACAGGCCAAGCAGGAGCTGTGGCAAAGCGCGTGTCGCGACTGCGCCGGCTACGCGGCGGGCCGCAAGCGTGTACTGGTGGCGCTGTGCGCTCTGGTTGCCGCGTGGCTGGCCTATCTGCTGCCCTGCAACCAAATCATCAGCCTGACCTTTTATTGGTGGATGAGCACCTGGCGCGCTGTTCAAATTTATCTGCTGGCGGGCAACACGCTATGCGTTTTGCTGGCGGCGCTGGCCATCTACAAGGGCTGGGGTGGGCTGATGCTGTTTGCCGCCGCCGTGCTGCTGGGCTGCTTTCTCGGCGGCACCAACGCCGAGGAGTGGACGGTTGCTTTTACGCCCGAGGTGCGTGTCGCGGCCATCTGCTGCATGGTCGTCACCGCCGCGGTCGGCGTGTTTTTGCTGGTCGATAAGCCGGCCAAAATCTTCTACGACTGCCGACAACGCTACCGCGAGGGCTGCGCGCACCTGCGGCGCACATTTCGATAAACAAATAAGGCAGGGCGATGCAATCGCCCTGCCTTCAGACTGTCAAAAAAGCGCGCACCGTAAAACCAGCGTCAGAAAAGAGAGAAAACGGCGACGCAAGGCTGCGTTATGATCCTTGGTCTGTGTTTTGCGACTCATCGTCAAGGTCGCTGCGCCACAATGATTTTACTTGCTGCAGAAACGCTGTCCTAGCGTACCGTCGTACGCCGACGGACAGCGTTTCTTTGCCTGCGCGCGTCTTTGTCAGTCTGCAGCGTGCCAAAAAAACAAGTTTTTCGACACGCTAAAGGCAGGGCGATGCAATCACCCTGCCTTATCAATGTAACAACTAGAACACGCCGCTGTCGGTGCAGATGCGTTCCATGTCCTCGACGCGCGAGTCCCACGACGCGGCGCGGCCACAGGCGATGCGCTCCTCCGCCTTGCCGTCGTCCTTGAGCGCCTGCTCGCACGCGGCGACAAAGGCGTCTGGCGTGTCGGCGATGTGGATTAGCTCGGCGTACTGCATGACCTGATCGGGCTGTGGCGTCGACACGATGGGCTTACCGGTCGACAGGTACTCGTAAAACTTCAGCGGGCTGACGTTTTTCGACAGCGCGCTGTTTCGGAATAAATTAAGGCAGACGTCAAAGGCCTTGATGTAGCTGGGGATTTTGGTAAACGGCTTGAGCCCCAACAGGTGTACATTGGGCAGCGCCTGCAGCGCCGACACGTCGACACCGGCCAGCGGCTCACCAACACAGGCAAAGTGCCAGTCGGGCCGCACCTGCGCGGCGTGTACGATGTAGTCGGTGTTGATACAGGGCTGCAGCATGCCGACAAAGCCCAGCAGCGGGCGCGGCAGGTGGCCGATATCGGGCGGCGGCGCGGCGGTGTCGGACAGCGCCGCGTGGAAGCGGTCGAAGTCAACGCCGTTGGGCATGAGGTGCAGCTCCTTGCACCACGGCTTGAGATGGTCGACCAGCCCCTTGGCGGTGGCAAACACCAAGTCGGCCTGTCGGCACAAATCGCGCTCCATGTCGTCGACCAGCTGCGCGTTAATCATGCCGGGATAGGCGTTGTGACGGTCAACGCAGTGGTAGACGACCGCGCTGTGCGGAATGTGCCGGATCAGGTCGCAGGCGGTGTGGCTATAAACCCACAGAATCGGCTTTTCAAAGCCGTGCTCCTTCATCTTCTTTTTCACAAAGCGCGCCAGCTTGCGCTGGTTGTGCTTGTTCACGGCACGGCTTTTGTTAAAGAAGGGCATGACCGGTGGCATGGCGTAGTTGGTCAGCCCCGGCTTGATTTCGGTGCTTTCTTTATAGGCTTTGAGCCGTGGGCGCGCGGCGGGGTCCTTGAGCGGCGCGATGCGCGTCACGGGCGGGTCGAAGTAGAGAATTTCAGCGTCGTGCAGGCGTGACATGACGTGCTGCTTGCTGGTGGGGAAGGGAAAATAGTTGGATGTCGAGATGCACACAATTTGCCGCATGAGACAGCCTCCTCAATAATACTGACAAATCATTGTAGCACAGCGCCGCGCACTTGACAATACAAGTCAAAATGCTTTATGATGAATCATTCTGAACAACGACGGGAGGGTTGGACATGCGGGTACACATTTACGACACCACGCTGCGCGACGGCGAGCAGGCGCCCGGCTTTTCGATGAACAGCGATGAGAAGCTGGAGTTGGCGCTGCAGCTGCAGCGGTTGGGCGTCGATACCATCGAGGCCGGCTTTGCCGCCAGCTCGCCCGAGGACGCCGCATCGGTGGCGGCCATTGCCCGTGCTGTGCGCGGCTGCGGCGTTGCGTCGCTGGCGCGCGCTGTCGAAAAGGACATCGACGCCGCGTGGCAGGCCGTCAAAGCCGCCGAAGCGCCGCGTATCCATGTTTTTTTGGCCACCTCGCCGCTGCACATGGAGTATAAGCTTAAAATGTCGCCGTCACAGGTGCTCGACACCGTGACGCGCGCCGTCGCGTATGCCGCCAAGCTGTGCGGCGACGTGCAGTTCTCGGCCGAGGACGCCACACGCAGCGACCGCGACTTTTTGAGCAAAGTGTTTGCCGCCGCGCAGGCGGCGGGCGCACGCACGCTCAACATCCCCGACACCGTCGGCTACGCCACGCCCGAGGAGATGACGGCACTGGTGCGCTTTATCGGCGACCGGCTGCCCGACCGAGAGGGGGTGACGCTGGCCGTTCACTGTCACAACGACCTCGGAATGGCCACGGCCAATACGCTGGCCGGCCTCGCCGCCGGTGCGCGTCAGGCCGAATGCACGCTGTGCGGCATCGGTGAGCGCGCGGGCAACGCGGCGCTGGAGGAGATTGTCATGGCGCTGGCCACCCGGCGCGACAGCCTCAACGCCCAAACCAACATTGACACGCGCCAAATCTACCGCAGCACGCGGCTGCTGGCGGCGTCGACCGGCCATGTGCCGGCGGCCAACAAGCCGATTGTCGGCGCAAACGCCTTTTTGCACGAGGCCGGCATCCACCAGCACGGCGTGATGGCGCATCGCGGCACCTATGAGATTATGGACCCCGCCGACCTCGGCGTGCCGCAGCAGCAGATGGTGCTGGGCAAGCACAGCGGCCGACACGCGCTGGCCGAACGGCTGGAGCAGCTGGGCTACAAGCTGCCGACCGACACGCTCGACACCGTGTTTGCCGCCTTTAAGCGGCTGGCCGACAAGAAAAAAAGCATCTCCGACCGTGACCTCGAGGCGCTGGTGTCGCAAAGCGAGCACGCGCGGCAGGGCCGTTATGCGCTGGAGCATTTTGTTGTTAACTCGGGCAGCAGCATCGACGGCATGGCCGTCATCCAGCTGCGCGACGGCGACCAGCTCATCAAACGGGTGGCCATGGGCGACGGCCCGATTGACGCCGCCTTTCAGGCCATCAACGCCATCGTCGGCGTTGACTACACGCTAGAATCCTACGCGCTCAACGCCTTGACCGGCGACAGCGACGCGCAGGGCGAGGCCGTGGTGCGGCTGCGGCACAACGACCGTGTCGTCACTGGGCGCGGCGTGTCGACCGACGTCATGGCCGCCACGCTCAACGCCTATCTACAGGCGGTCAACCGCCTGCAACAAGTATAGAAAGGGTGCATTGTATGCCTTTAACCGATATCAAGACCATATTCACCACGCCGTCAGCCTTTGACGGCGCCACCGTCAGTATTGGCGGCTGGGTGCGCACGGCGCGCGACATGAAAAGCTTTTGCTTTATCGAAATCAACGACGGCACCTGTCTCGGCGGCATTCAGGCCGTTGGCGAGAGCAGCCTGTCCAACTTTGCCGAGGCGGCCAACCTCAATGTCGGCACCGCCGTGGTGGCGACTGGCACTGTTGTGCTGACGCCCGAAGCCAAGCAGCCGCTGGAGCTAAAGCTGACGGCGCTGGAGGTCGAGGGCGGATCGCCGCCCGAGTACCCGCTACAAAAGAAGCGCCACTCAATGGAGTTTTTGCGCACCATCAGCCACCTGCGCCCGCGCACCAACACCTTTCAGGCGGTGTTTCGCGTCCGCAGCGAGGCGTCCTTTGCCATACACGACTTCTTTCACAAGCGCGGCTTTATCTACGCCCACACGCCCATCATCACCGGCAGCGACGCCGAGGGCGCCGGTCAGATGTTCCGCGTCACGACGCTGCCGCCCGACGCCAAGCCCGACTTTGCCGACGACTTCTTTGGTCGCCAGACGCACCTGACGGTGTCGGGTCAGCTGCAGGCCGAGGCCTTTGCGCTGGCGTTTGGCAAAACCTACACCTTTGGTCCCACCTTCCGCGCCGAGAAGTCCAACACGCCGCGCCACGCCGCCGAGTTTTGGATGATTGAGCCGGAATTTGCCTTTGCCGACCTCAGCGACGACATGGATCTGGCCGAGGCCATGATGAAGCACATCATCACGCACCTGCTGGCCACCTGCGCCGACGAGCTGGCCTTTTTCGACAAGTTTGTCAGCCAAGGGCTGCTTGAGCGGCTGACCAACCTGCGCGACAGCGCCTTTGCGCGCATGACCTACACGCAGGCCATTGCCGAGCTGGAAAAGGTCAAGGACAGCTTTGAGTACCCCGTGCACTGGGGTTGTGACATTCAAACCGAGCACGAGCGCTACCTCAGCGAGCAGCTGATGAAGCGCCCTGTCTTTGTCACCGACTACCCCAAGGAAATCAAGAGCTTTTACATGCGCCTCAACGACGACGGCAAGACCGTCGCCGCGATGGACATGCTGGTGCCCGGCGTCGGCGAGCTGATTGGCGGCAGCCAGCGCGAGGAGCGCATGGACGTGCTGCTCAGCCGCATGGCCGAGCTGAACCTCGAGCCCGACGACTACACGTGGTACCTCGACCTGCGCCGTTACGGCGGCGTCAAGCACGCCGGCTTCGGCATCGGCTTCGAGCGCCTGATTATGTACGTCACCGGCATGGCCAACATTCGCGACGTGCTGCCCTTCCAAAGAACGACAGGCAGCTGCGAGTTTTGAGCAAAGCGACAATAGAATAAGTCAACGCCCGCGGCAGCTGCTGCGGGCGTTACAGCGTGCCAAAAAACTTGTTTTTGGTGCGCTGACAGACTGACAAAGAAGTGCGCAGGCAAAGAAACGCTGTCCGTCGGCGTACGGCGGTACGCCAGGACAGCGTTTCTGCAGCGAGTAAAACCATTGTGGCGCGGCGTCCTTGTCGATGCGCCGCAAATCATTAGTCGAGAATCAAAATGTAGTCGTACGTCGCCGTTTACTCTCTTTTCTGAAGTCGTAGGTTTTACGGTGCGCGCTTTTTTGACAGTCTGAACGCCCGCGGCAGTTGCCGCGGGCGTTATGCTAGGCAAAGGTTTCTGTGCTTTCATCGTAGGTCTTGTCGGACGGCACCAGTGTGGTGCCGTCAAGCCGATAGCAGTGCTGCGTTTGGCTCCCGTCAGGCGCAGAGCCGAATTCAATGAGATAATACTGGCCGTCCTCAGCCGCGGTGAGCGTGCCTCGATTCTGTGTGGCCGTCTCCCGCAACGGCGTGATGGTGCCGTTTTTGTATAGATAGACGAAAGACTCATACGTAATCGTCTCGTCTGACGGAAACTGCTGATTGGCATACAACACCGCAATGTAGCCCTCATAGTTGGGCAAATAGTGCAGTCGGACAGCAGAAACGGGCGTCGTGCCGGGATAGGTGTGTGTCTTGAAATACGCGGAAAAGAGATAGGGCATTTCCTCCCACAGCTGGGCGGGGTCCTTTGTCTCCTCCGGCGGGAGAGGGGAAATGCCGCCTGTGCCATATGTGGGTGGGAAGGTGGCGCCGCCGGGAAAGCGGCGGAAGACGTCTTGATTCAGCGTCATCGGGTCGCGCGTGGGCACAAAGCGTTCCCCTTGTCCCCATGCCAGTATACAGGCGGGCAGCTCGCCGTCACCGATGAGGTTGATGGTCTCATAGGCGAGCAAATCAGCAATGGTGTCCTCGCCGTAGCGGTTGGGCACAATGGTCAGCGCGCTTCTGTCAAGACGATATTTGTCATAAAAGGCGTTGATTTCCGGGTTGAATTGGGCCGTCGGTTCGTACTCCTTGTCAAATGCGGGGTCGTAGACGCGGCCATAGGTGGGGTCGGGGGTCGGATCGTAAATTGACGCGTAAATTAGATACAGCCCGCACAGCGCGTACATCTTACCGGCGGTTGTGCCGGTCTGCTCCAGCGTTTCAAAGTACTCGCGCGCATTGGGTAGGGCGTACAGGCGAGCAAAGGCGTTGACCGTCTCGGGCGCGTCGGGTTGCGCGTCGCTGGCGCGATAGGTAAACTCAGTCGCCGTTAGAAGCGTCTGGAAGTCGGCGTTGTGCTCGTCAAAGACGGCAGGTGCGGCGACTGTGGGCGTGGGTGTTGGTGTGGCCGTGGGTGTCTGTATTGGCGTAGAGGAGACGGGTGGCAGGGTCGACGTCTGTGGCGGCGTTAGCACGATATGGCTGGGGGCGTTGCCTTGACGACTGAGGAGCGTAATGGCCAGCGCGGCAACGACCATACAGGTGGCGACAGCGACCAGCTGCAGCGCTGGGCGTCGCTTGGGTTGCGGCAACGCGTGAGAGAACACCACCGGTTTTTCGGGCTGGCAAGACGTCAGCACCGCGTCAACATCGGGCGCGGCGGTGTCGCGCAATTGTTTGGCCAGCATGCGCTTTACGTTACGGTTGGTCATAGCTAGACCTCCTCTAATTGTGCGCGCAGCTTGGCCAGCGCGCGGCGGTTTTTGGACAGTACGGTGGACAGGGGCAGCTGCAACAGCGCCGCGATTTCGCGGTTCTTTACGCCGCCTATGCAAGTCAGCAGCACGATTTGGCGCTCCTGCTCGTTGAGTGTTGTCAGCGCGGTTGCCAACAGCTGCCGGTCGCCGACCCATTGCTGTAAATCGGGCGCGGCGTCAGCCAGCTGCTCGTCGAGCGGTTCGTCACTGCGGCGCTGCCATGCCGTCAGGCAGAGATTTTTGGTGATGGTCAGCAGCCACGCCATTGGCTTGCCCTGCGGTGTGTAGCGCGCGCCGTACAGCTTGAGGTAGGTCTTTTGCGTGACGTCCCGCGCATCCTCAACGTGTCGCAGCAGCGACAGCGCATAGCTGTGGACGGCAAGCTGCGTGTGGGTGTACAGCTGCGACATAGCCTCGCGGTCGCCCTGACAGGCGTGCTGCAGCCACGCCTCCAGTTGTCGGTTTTGCATCGTCATCACCCCCTGACACTAGAATAACCACCGTAGAACACAAATTATTGCATAGGGCGCCCTAAAAAGTAAAGCCGGCAGCGATTGCTGCCGGCTTGGCGCGATTGGTGGCTAATCAAACGTTTTGTCGGTCGGCGTCAGCGTCTGGCCGTCGAAAGTGTAGTAGTTGAGCGTGACACTGCCGTCGGCGTTGCGGGTGCGGTCGTAGACAAACAGCGTGCCGTCTTTGTCAGTGCCGGTATTGAAGCGCACCTTGCGCGAGGCGTCGACCATCAGCGGCGTGATGGTGCCGTCGCGGTAGAGGTAGACAAAGCTCTCGTCATACGCATTGGCGTCACCGACCTCAAGAATGGCGATGTAGGCGTTTAGCTCGGGCAGAATCGCCATGCTGACACTGTCAATGAGCTTGCTGCCGGGGTACTTGTTGGTTCTGAAGTAATCGGAGAAGACAGAGGGCATATCCTCCCACAGGTCGTTGAGCATCGCTCGTTGAGCATCGTCGAGTTCCATCTGGCTGCCGTCGGCATTTTGAGGATATGCCACGCTGCCGCTCGGGTCCCGCACGAAAACCTCGTGGTTTAGTTTGAACGGGTCGCGTTTGGGGGTGAAGGCTTGGCCGCGACCAAAGGACAGGATGCACTGCGACAGCTCGCCGTCGTGGAAGGAGATGGCCTCGTAGTTGAGCACGTCGGCAATGCTGTCCTCGCCGTAGCGGTTGGGCGAAATGGTCAACGGCGCTTGGTTGTCTTTGTACAGGTCGAGGTAGACGATCAGCTCGGGGTTGCACTCCGGACTGGGCACGTAGCTGACCTTCAGGATGGGATCATAGACCTCGGCGAGGTCGGGGTGCAGCGCCGCGTCGTAGGTCGGCGCAATGCACTTATACAGCCCGCACAGCGCGTACATCTTACCGGCGGTCGTGCCGGTTTGTTCCAGTTGCTCAAAGTACTCACGCGCGTTGGGCAGGTCGTACAGACGGGCAAAGGCTTTGACCGTCTCGGGCGCGTCGGGCTGTGCGTCGCTGGCGCGGTAGGTAAAGACAGTCGCGTTTTTCAGTGTCTGGAAGTCGGCGTTGTTCTCGTCAAAGACCACGGGTGTCGGTACGACGGTTGGCGCAGTCGATACCTGAGCCGACGGCTGTGACAGCGGGCGCACGGTGCTGCCGTTATCGTTGAGTCCGGCGACAATGACGACAGCCAGCGCGGCAACGGCCAGACAGGCGGCGCCGACGGCCAGCTGCAGCCACAACCGCTTCTTTGGTGCGGCAACGGGGTCCGACGTCATGGCGGTGATGGGCGACGGGCAGTAGCCCATCGATGGGTTGGTGGCGTCCGGCGCTTCACGCTCTACAGCGTCGGCCAGTGCCTTTGTAATCTCTTTTTTCGTCACAGTGATTCCTCCTTTAATAGCTGCTGCAGCTTCTTCAGGGCGCGGCGGCGTTTGGACAGTACGGTCGAGAGTCCCAAATCCAGCAGCACGGCAATCTCGCGCAGCTTGACGCCGCCCAGCGACGACAGCAGCACGATTTGCCGCTCCTGCTGGCTCAGTGCCGTCAGCGCCGTGTGGAGCACCATGCGGTCGACCGTCAGCGACTCGGGCGGCGGCGTTTCGGCGGCAAGCGACTCGTCCAGCTCGACCGGTTGCGACTTGCGCAGCTGCATCAGCGCCAGATTTTTGGTGATGGTCAGCAGCCAGGCCATCGGCGTGCCCTGCGGCGTGTAGCGTGCGCCGAGAATGCTGAGATAGGTTTCCTGCGTGACGTCCTGCGCGTCCTGACTGCGCGCCAGCAGCGACAGCGCGTAGCCGTAGACGTTGATGCGCGTATGCGCGTACAGCTGTGCCAGCGCCTCGCGGTCGCCGTCGCAGGCCGCCGTCAGCCAGTGCTCCAGTTGCCTGTGTTGCATATCCTCACCCTTTCATCCTAGTAATGCGCCGGAGGTGGGTTTTATTGCCTGTGGCGAAAAAATAAAGCAGGCATCAGCCTGCTTTATCCAAGAGTTTCTATTACTGCCCGGCGCCCAGCGCCAGCGCTTGGAGGTTGATTGCCAGCATATCGGCCTTGCGCTCGGGAATGCACTTTTTCAGCGCCTGCTCGACCGTGGCGTCGTCGCACAGCTTGGTTTGGGCAATCAGCTTGCCCATCAAAATCATGTTGGCCAGCCCTTTGAAGCCCTTTTCCTCGGCCAGCGCCGTGGCGGGCAGTGGCAGAAATGTGACGTCGTTGCGCGTGCAGCCGACCGTGACCAGCGTCTCGTCGGCAATGATTACGCCGCCCTTGACGACCGCTTGCTCATATTTTTCCATCGATGGGTTGTTCATCACCAGCAGCACGTCGGGCGCGTCGACAATCGGCGAGCCGATGGGGCTGTCGCTGATAACCACGCTGCAGTTGGCGGTGCCGCCGCGCATTTCGGGGCCGTAGGAGGGCAACCAGCTGACCTGCTTGTCGGCAATCAGGCCGGTGTAGGCCAGAAACTTGCCCGCAAACAAAATGCCCTGTCCGCCAAAACCGGCAATCAGAATGTTCATTGCGCCGCCTCCTTGTCCTTCTTGACGCCCAGCGTGTAGTAGGGCATCATGTTGTCCTTGAGCCATTCGAGCGACTTAACCGGGTCGAGGCCCCAGTTGGTCGGGCAGGTGCTCAGCACCTCAATCAGCGTAAAGCCCTTGCCCTCCTTTTGATAGGTAAAGGCCTTTTTGATGGCCGCCTTGGCTTTTTTGACGTTGGCGACGCTGTCAACGCTGACGCGCTCGAGATAGGCGGGGCCGTCGAGCGTCGACAGCAGCTCGACGACGCGGATGGGGTAGCCGGCCGTGGTCACGTCGCGGCCGTAGGGCGAGGTCTGCGTAATCTGATTGGGCAGCGACGTCGGCGCCATTTGACCGCCGGTCATGCCGTAGATGGCGTTGTTGATAAAAATGACGGTGATGTTTTCGCCGCGTGCGGCGGCATGAACGGTCTCGGCGGTGCCGATGGCGGCCAAATCGCCGTCGCCCTGATAGGTAAAGACGATGTTGTCCGGCTTGGCGCGCTTGATGCCGGTGGCAACGGCCGGTGCGCGGCCGTGCGGCGCCTGCACCATGTCGACGTTAAAGTAGTTATAGGCCGTAACGCTACAGCCGACAGGCGCAACGCCCACCGTGCGACCGGCCACGGCCAGCTCGTCAAGCGTTTCGGCCACCAGACGGTGCACAATGCCGTGCGTGCAGCCGGGGCAATAGGACAGCGTCGCGTCGGTTAGCGCCTGCGGTTTTTCAAAGACAACAGCCATGTGTTAACCCTCCTTTTGCGCGTCGGTAATGGCGTTGAGAATTTGCTCGGCGGTCGGCACCATGCCGCCTACACGGTGGCACAGCGACACGGGACGTCGGCACTCAATCGACAGCTTGACGTCCTCAATCATCTGGCCCATGCTCATTTCCACGCTGACAAAGGCCTTGGCGGTGTCGGCCAGCTTGGCCAGCGCCGCGCTGGGGAACGGCCACAGCGTAATGGGGCGCAGCAGGCCGACCTTGATGCCCTGCTCGCGCGCGGCGTGAATGGCGTTTTTGGCGATGCGCGAGGTGGCGCCGTAGGCGACCAAAACGACGTCGGCGTCGTCGGTCAGATACTGCTCGCAGCGCGCCTCGGTCTGCTTAATGTGCTCGTAGCGCTTGAAGCGGTCAAAGTTGGTCTGCTCCAGCACCTCGGGCTGCAGAAACAGCGAGTTGACAATGTTGCGGCCCGTGTGGTTGTCGGTGCCGGTAACCGCCCAGTCTTTGGCCGGCAAATCAGCCACCTGCGGCGGCGTCAGCTCGACCGGCTCCATCATCTGGCCCAGAATGCCGTCACCCAGTATCATGGCCGTCATGCGGTAGCGGTCGGCCATGTCAAAGGCGGCGTAGGTGCAGTCGACCATCTCCTGAATCGAGTTGGGCGCCAGCACAATTAAATGAAAGTCGCCGTGACCGGCGCTGCGCGTGGCCTGAAAGTAGTCGGCCTGTGACGGCTGGATGCCGCCCAGACCCGGGCCGCCGCGCTGGATGTTGACGATAACGGCTGGCAGGTCGCTGCCAGCCAGGTAGGACAAGCCCTCGGCCTTGAGGCTGATGCCCGGGCTGGAGCTGCTGGTCATCACGCGCACACCGGCCGCCGACGCGCCCAGCACCATGTTAATGGCGGCAATTTCGCTCTCGGCCTGTAAATAAGTACCGCCCAGCTTGGGCATACGCTTGGCCATATAGGCGGCCAGCTCGGTCTGCGGTGTAATGGGGTAGCCGAAAAAGTGGCGGCAACCGGCCAGTATGGCGGCTTCGGCAATGGCTTCATTGCCCTTCATCAGCACTTTCATGCTTTTTTGTCCTCCTTTTCGACTTTAATCACGACGTCGGGGCACATCTGCGCGCAAAAGGCGCAGCTGATGCAGGCGGCCTCGTCGGTCAGCTCGGCCGGACGGAAGCCGCGCGCGTTCATCACCGTGCCCGACAGCCTTAGCAGCTTTTTGGGACAGACGGCCACGCACAGCCCGCAACCCTTGCAGCGGTCGGTGTTGATGGTCAGTTTTGCCATGGGATCACTCCTTATATCTTGTCGTGGGCTAAAGCCCGAAGCGGTTGTCAATCAGAGTCAGCGCCAGCGTCTCGCCGTGTTGCCACTGCGCTGCCAGCGGTTCACGCAGGCAGGTCAGCACCACCGGCAGACCGGTCAGCGCCGCCAGCTCGGCCATGTAGGGCAGGCTGGCCTCGACCTCGGCCAGTGTCGTGGCCGCGCCGAGGTTGGCGTTGTTGACCAGTGCGGTAAACGCAAGGTGCGCCGCCTGCTCCATCTCGCGCATCAGCGCCAGCGCGTCGCGCGGTGTTGCCGCCAGCGGGCGATAGGCGTTGCAGACCAGCCAAAGTTCGTGCGGCAGTCCGGCGATGTCGTCGGCATAGCGCCCCAGTGCCGTCATGCCGCGGTCGTCGCCGCCGACGTCGAGTATCGTGTGTGCCTGTGCGTTGTCAAAGGCGGCGCGCACATCACCCGGCAGGGCGGGTGACTCGAGGTTGGTGTTGGCGTAAGGCGAGGCAATCAGCTTAATGCCTTGTTGCTGTAACAGCGGCGCGGCGTCGGCGGTGCGGAAATAGGGGTTGACAATGTCGAGGTCACACAGCTGCACCTGCTGTCCGGCGGCACGTTGCGCCAGCGCGTAGTTGACGGCGATGTTGGTCTTGCCGCTGCCGTAGTGACCGGCAAAGATGGTCAGCCGGTTCATAGCCGTCACCTCCAGATTTGAATAATTATAATCCATTTATGCAGACTTGGCAATGTCAGCTTTCGCCAAAATTGCCGCGGAGCGAGCGCCGGAGATGGGCAACATTCCTTGACTTTGCCCTGTCGCTCCTCTATAATGACGATACTTTGCGGGGGGAGTGATGCGCTGTGAAACAGATGCCGCGCGTGGCGGCGGTGCACGATTTGTCGGGCTACGGGCTGTGCTCGCTGGCCGTGGCGCTGCCGGTGCTGGCAACGATGCAGGTCGACACCTGCCCACTGCTGACCGCCTACCTCTCCTCGCACACCGGCTACGAGGGCTTTACCTTTGCCGACATGACCGACGAGCTGACCGCCGTGGTTGACCACTGGCAGTTGCTGGGCCTGCGCTTTGACGCGCTCTATTCCGGCTTTCTCGGCTCGGCGCGGCAGATTGGCGTGGTTGAGCACGCCATCGAGACCTTTGCGCCGCCCGTGGTGCTGGTCGACCCCGTCATGGGCGATAACGGGCGCGTGTACAAAACCTACACCGCCGAGATGTGTGCGCTGATGCGCCGACTGGCCGACCGCGCCACGCTGCTGACGCCCAATCTGACCGAGGCGGCTATCTTGCTGGGTCAACAGCCCGACACGATGCCGTCCGACGCTCAGTTGCGCGACTGGCTGGTGCAGCTGGCCGAAGAGCGGCGTGACGTCGTACTGACCGGTCTGCGCGACGGCGACAGCGTCACGACGCTGGTGTATAGTCGCGATACCGGCACTGTCAGCGAGGTCAGCCGCAGCTTTGTCGGCTGCGACTACCACGGCACGGGCGACTTGTTTGCCTCGGTGCTGCTGGGCGCTGTGCTCAACGGCAAGACGCTGGCCGAGGCCTGTGCGCTGGCCGCCGACTTTGTCGCCGCCGCCGCGCGCTACACCGCCGACCACCTGCCGCAGTCGCGCGACATCGCCTTTGCGCCGGTGCTGGGTCGGTTGATCAGCCTATGAAGGTCACCACCTATAAAAAAGAACACCCGACCTCCTACGCGCTGGGCGCGTCGCTGGTCTTTGAATTGCTGCGCGCCGCGCCGCATCGCTGCCGCCGTGTGCTGGTCAGCGACGCGTACGTCGACCGCGACGGCAAGCTGGCGGCGCTGTGCGCCGCGCACGGCGTGCCGGTGCAACCCAACAGCCGCGCGGTCAATATGCTGTCGCCCAAGGACAACTGCTTTGTCGTCGGCGAGTTTGACAAGCAGTCGGCGCCCGTGGCGCCCGACGTTGACCACATTGTGCTGGTCGATCCGTCCGACAGGGGCAATGTCGGCACGGTCATTCGCACCGCCGCCGCTTTTGGCTGGGGGCAGGTGGTGGTCATCGGCGGCGTTGACGTCAATCACCCCAAGGTAGTGCGCGCGTCGATGGGCGCGTTTTTTCACTGTCCCGTGGCGGTGTGCGCTGATTTTGAAAGCTATCGCGCGGCGGCGGGTACGCGCGCGTATTTTCCCTTTATGCTAACCGGCGCTACGCCGCTGCATGATTTGAAACGACCACAGGGCAACGTGTCGCTGCTGTTTGGCAACGAGGCGTCCGGCCTGCCCGAGTGCTTTGCGGCGGTCGGCACACCGGTTAAAATCAGGCAGAGCCGCCTTGTCGATTCGCTGAGTTTGCCCATGGCGGTTGCCGTTGGCGCCTATCATCTGACAGCTGTCGATTGATTTTCACAGCTTGTTCACAAAATTAGGCGTATTTCTTTGCATTCGGTTCATACTTTAGACATAAATGCCGTTTATACTCATGTCAGAAAGCAGATGAGAGGAGCGACAAGCATGGACGAGTTCAACAACAATCAAAACAACGGCACGGACAACCAGCCGCAGTCCAATTACTACTACGGCTACCAGTCCTACCAGCAACCGACCTACGAGCAGGCGGTGATTCCAACGCCCATCGAGCTTGAGCCGGTACGCGCCAAACGCAAAAAAACGGCGGCGCCGTGGATTGCCGCACTGGTGGTCACCTGCATGGTGGCCGGCGGCGGCGGAGCGCTAATCGGCGTCCAGCTGGCCGACAACAACGGCACGGCCAACCAGCCGTCAGTGGCAGCCACCGACACGCCCAACGGCGCAGCCGCGACCAAGTCGCCCGAAGCCACCTCAGTGGTGCAGAGCCTGCCCTCGGGCACGCAGCTAACCGCCGCGCAGATTTTTGAGCGCTGCAATCAGGGCACCGTCGCCATTTCAACCGAGCAGAATGGACGCAACGTCTTTGGCCGCAGCACCACGCAGTCGGCGGCCGGTTCCGGCTTTATCATCAGCAAGGACGGCTACATCATCACCAACCATCACGTCATCGCCGGTGCCAACAAGGTCACCGTGCTACTCTACGACGGCACCAAGTATGACGCCAAGGTCATAGGCAGCGACCAGCAGAGCGACATCGCCGTGCTGAAAGTCGAGGCCAACAATCTGGCCGCGCTGGAGCTGGGCACCTCGGCCAATATCAAGGTCGGCGACATTGTCTACGCCATCGGCAACCCGCTGGGCGAGCTGGCCAACACGCTGACCAACGGCATCGTCAGTGCGCTCGATCGCGAGATTACCATCGACAACGACGACGGCACCGCCAACTCGTTGAACCTGATGCAGACGAACGCCGCCATTAGCCCCGGCAACTCGGGTGGCCCGCTGATTAACGCCTACGGACAGGTCATTGCTGTCGTCAACGCCAAGAGCGTCAGCTCGGGCGTCGAGGGTCTGGGCTTTGCCATCCCGATGGACGACGCGCAGGAAATCATCAACGATATTATGAAAAACGGCACCGTGACGACACGCGCCAGCCTCAACATCAACGCCGCCGACTTCTACGAGGTGCGCGGCAACGGTCAGGTCACCATCCCCGGCGCCGGTGTGTCTAGCGTCGTCGAGGGCGGCGCCGCCGACAAGGCCGGTATTAAAGAAGACGACATCATCACCGCCATTGACGGCAAGAATATCGAGAACAAGGACGCGCTGGTCAAGGCGCTGCGCGACTATAAGGTCGGCGACAAGGTAGTGCTGACCGTCGACCGCAACAAGCAGGAGCTGAAAATCACCGTCGAGCTGGGTGCGCCTATGGCAGCGCCCGAGGACGAATCGACCAGCGGCGGCAACGACAACGGGCAGCAACCGCCCGAAATTAACCCCGACGACCCCTTCGGCTTCTTCGGCGGCTAATCATTCTGATACCTTTCTCACATTTTTCATACCCCTCTTTCAGCAACAAGACCGGCTCACACGAGCCGGTCTTGTTGCGTCAGCGTGTCAAAAAGCTTGTTTTTTGCACGCTGACAGACTGACAAAGAAGTGCGCAGGCAAAGAAACGCTGTCCGTCGGCGTACGATGGTACGCTAGGGGAGCGTTTCTGCAGCAAGAAAAACCATTGCGGCGCAGCGATCTTGTCGATGCGCCGCAAATCGTTAGCCGAGAATCAAAACGCAGCCTTACGTCGCCGTTTTCTCTCATTTCTGACACTGGTTTTACGGTGCGCGCTTTTTTGACAGTCTGAGCAACAAGACCGGCTCACACGAGCCGGTCTTGTTGCGTCTTGGGGCAGGGGAGGGCTATCGGGCGCGCAACCGGACGACTAACGGCCGCGGCCTTTCCCGCTTCCGAAACAAGCAAATACTCGAAACAGCCGCCGTGACTTCAAGGTCACAGCGTCTATTCCGAGTATTCGCCCGCTTTCGGAAGGGAGAAAGACGCGCAGCCGTAAGCCGTCCGGCTGCGCGCACCATTAGACAAAGAACCCCCGCCGTATCCGCTCGTGTCGATGCTTGCGCTCGTCAAACTCGACCAGGATTGCATCCTGCCCGATGGTTTTGATGCACTCCCAGGGGATGATGTAGTCGTCCTTGCGGCCCAGTAAGCCAAAAAACTTGCTGGGGCCGGGCACAACAATGGCCACCAGCCGGCCAAAGGTCATGTCCACCAGCACGTCGCACGGAAAGCCGAGACGGCACCCGTCGCAAACGTTGATGACCTCCTTGCAGCGGATATCGGCAATGCGGCTTTGGTGACAGTCGCAGTGTTCTTTATGGTGAATGGCACACTTCATAGCAAAACGCCCCCTCGGCATAGCCTATGAGGCGGCGTTGTTGTCCTATGCAAGCAATGCTCAGCTCAGCTTGTCGCTCTGTGTCTCCTGCTTTTTGTTGCCGATTTTCAGTGTGCGCGCCGCCAGTTCATCGGTCAGTGCCTCAAGCGGCAGACCCTGATTGACCATCAGCACCGTCATGTGGTACAGCAAATCAGCCAATTCGCCGGTCAGCTCGGCGTTGTCGTTGTTTTTGGCGGCCAGCACCGTTTCGGTGGCCTCCTCGCCAATTTTTTTGCAAATTTTGTCCAGACCCTTGTCAAACAGATAGCAGGTGTACGAGCCCTCCAGCCGCTCTGTCTTGCGCGCGGACACGGTGGCGTACAGCTGTTGCAGTATGTTGTCCATATGCTTCACCTCAGAGTAGTTTGTTGAAAAAGCAGGAGACCGCGCCGGTGTGGCAGGCGGGGCCGTCCGGCTTGACGGTGTAGAGCAGCGTGTCGTTGTCGCAGTCGGCGCTGACGCTGACGATGTGCAGCACGTTGCCCGACGTCGCGCCCTTGTGCCACAACGACTGGCGGCTGCGGCTCCAAAACCACGCCGTCTTGGTCTCCAGCGTCTTGGCCAGCGCTTCGGCGTTGACATAGGCCAGCATCAGCACTTGCTTGGTGTCGGAGTCCTGCACTACGGCGGGTATGAGCGCGCTCTTTTCAAAATAGCCAGATAAATCCATTTACAATCACCGCTGACAGCATACCAAAAAAAAGCGGCGCTGTCCATATGTAGGGGCGATTTGCCCCGCTAGCTATTGCTGAACTTGTCGCGCGCCATGGTCACGTCGTTGGCGGGCGCCTGCTTAACCGCGTACCAGCCGCGGCTGTTGGCGTCGTTAAACAGCTCGGCCTGAATGCAGTGCTCGTCCTTGAGTATGCTCAAAAAATCGGTGCGCAGCTGCTCGCTGACACACTCGCCGGCAAAGGTGTTGTAGCTGGCGGCAATTTGCTTTTGGCTGGCGATGCAGTCGTTGACCGTCTCCTTGTCGCCCATTGTGCTGTTGGCGTTCATGCGGCGTCCTCCTTATTTCAAATAGTTGACCAGTGTGTCAAAATGGCCCTGATGGCGGCTGGCAATGCTCTCCAGTCGCGACTTAATGGTGCTGTCGTTGCACTGGCTGGCCATGGTGCGGTACTTTTTCACCAACACCTGCTCGTAGCCCAGCTGATCCTCCAGCGCGGTCAGTTCCTTGGTGGTCAAATTGCTCAAGAGTGTCACTCCTTTACAGTTTCACGGCGAAGCCGCGTTGTGCTTAGTATGTCGGAAAAAGTTGGGGTTATACTGCGCCGCATAGTAAAAAAACCTGCCGCAGCGCACTGCGGCAGGTTTTTGATGTGATGGTTGGCGTCAGCCGTTGTCGCCCCACCAGTCGGTTTCATCCCAAGCTCTGTACTCGGCGACGACCGAGCTGGCGTCGTTATCGGGCAGGGCGTTGAGCTTGTCGAGGATGGCCTGGCCGCCGGCAATGATCTTGTCGTAGGTGGCAATTTCCTTAAGGGCAGCCGGTGTGTCAAGTCCACTTTCAATCGTCCAGCGCCGCGCATCGGTGGCGCCACCCAGGTTGTTGGTAATCTTATCAATCAGATACGCCTTGTCGGACAGCGCTTGATCATAGAATACATCAAAAGCCTTATCCTGCAACGCCTTCATTTGGCTGCCAAGATGATTGGAGATGTCCTCGCGTAACTGGTCAGCCTCAGCGCCGGAGCTGGATACCAACTCGCTGGCGTCCAGATAGGCCAGATATTCGGTTTCCTTTTCAGTATACGCCAGAAATTTTTCTTCGGGGTCTGTGGGCACGGCTTGTTCAGTGGACGCAGGCAGCTCGCGTTGTTCCTCCAGCAAAACAACATATTCATTCAGCTTTTCAAAGTACACGTCGTTACGCCATGCGATAAAGGCTTGCAACTCGACATCGGCGTATTCGTCACCGAGCACGGCACTGGTGTCGAGGCTTTCGCTGGTCTTGTACTTGTCCAGCCGCGGGTATTTGGATAGCTTGGCCTCAAAATATGCCTTTTGCTCGCTGGCGCTCAGCTTCTTGGTCGGTTTGGCGTTGGCACCGTCCGTGGCCATCTCTGAAAGCGTCTTCGAGGGCTTGGGCTTCTTGGCTTTTTCTTCGATCTTCTGCGTGGGGTTAGCCTGTTCGGAAACCGTTGGCTCGCGGTCGGAAGTGACGGAAAAAGCGACAATGGAAATAACGGCCACAAAGCAGGCGGCCACGAGACCACCGATGATTTTGACAAATGGATGCTGACGCTTCATACATACCTCACTTTCATGTCCGTGACAGATGGACGGGCAACGTCTTTGCGCGACAATGCTCTCTTAAGTATACAGTAGGTCAGCTTGCCCCAAAAGTCAAGGCATTTCGCTGTAGTCACGCCGTAGAATGTCTGATTGCCTACATTGGCGGCGTACTGGCGGTCGACAACGGCACATACCCAAACAGCCGCCGGTCACGTTTGTAAGCGCAACCGGCGGCTGTTCAAAAGAGTAAAACACAAGATTTAGCCTTGCTCGCCCCACCAGTCGGTGTCGGCCCACGCCTTGTACTCGGCGACAACCGAGCTGGCGTCGTTATCGGGCAGGGCGTTGAGTTTGTCGAGAATGGCCTGCCCGCCGGCAATTATCTTTTCGCAGACGGCTTTTTTCTTCAGCATCTCCGCAGATACGTCTGTGCACCGCGAGATATAGTCCAGATCATCCAGCGCGCCGGACATGTTGTCACGCAGCTTTTTAATCAGATGCTCTTTGTCGGCCAGCGCGGCATCCTCAAACGCGTTAAAGGCGGGGTCTTTCAGTGCGTCCATCTCTGCGCCGAGTTGACTCAGAATCTGCTCGCGCATGGCGTTGTCGGCATCGCCCTTTCTGGATACCAGCTCGCTGGCATCTAAGAAAGCGTAAATCTCAGTCTCTTTTTCGCTGTATAGAATAAATCTCTCTTCAGCATCTGTCGGGACAACCGGCGTACCGGAGGCGTCCGGCGCACGCTGCTCCTCCAGCAGAATGACGTACTTGTTGAGCGATTCGACATACACGTTGTTGCGCCACTCAATAAATTGCTGCAACTCGGCATTGTCATACACATCGCCCGTTACGGTCATGGTCTCGGCCGCTAGCACAGGGTCGTTCTTGTATTTGGCCAGTCGCGGGTACTCGGACAGCTTGTTTATTACAAAGGTTTTTTGCTCCGCGCCGGTCAGCTTGTGAATCAATTTGGCGTTGTTGCCTTCTTTGGCCATTTGCTTGAGCGTTTTGGATGGCATAGGACGCTCTATGTCTTCTGTCTGTGTGCTCTGAGGGGTAGTCTGCGCCTGCTCGGGGGTGGAAACATCCGGCTTTGCAGTCCAAGAAAAAGCGAAAATAGTAATGCCAACCACGAAACAGGCAGCGATAAGGCCGCCGGCAACTTTAGCGAACGGTAGCTTTGATTTCATACGCTGACCCTCACTTTCTACAATCCCATGCGGACGGTTAGCTAATCTTTCTTGATGCGGTAAATGCAAATGATATCTCTTTTGTCGGGCAAAAGCTTGATGTAGTCTTGGAGATTTCTCCATTCGTTGGCACTTCTTGTCGGGTTGCTGGGTGGCGTTGAGTTCTTCCTGCCGGCCACTAATACTTGCGAGACAAAATACGTACAGCTGGCACCGGTTGTGTCCGAAATGGTGAAGACCATTTCAGCGTTGGCGCCAAGGCTGATGCCAAGGCAAATAATCAAAGACAAGGCGAGCAAGCGACGGGTGGGCCTCCTTCGAAAATTCACGGTAAAACCGCCTATAGCGTGTGTTGACGACTCCTGTAATTTAATGGTAAACCGCTGGTCAAAAATGTCAATCCCTTTTGCTAAATTGCCATTACTCTTGGCAAAAAACTACGGACAGCTTAGGCCTAAGCAATTTTGATAGGGGACGACAACGAGCAGAGAAAAGTCAAACAGCCGCCGGTCGCGCTTGTAAGCGCAACCGGCGGCTGTATTGCGTTCCGGGTTGCCGTAAGTGGGCGCGTAGCGCTAGCCCACCGTATACGTTCCGCGGATAAACACCGTGCAGCCGTTGCTGCCGGCCTTGAAGCCGTTGTCCTTGATGGTGACAAAGTACAGATGGTTGGACTTGAGTGAGGCGCCACTGTTGAGCGACGACGAGTCGCTGATGTCGACCATGGCGGGGTTAGAACTGCCGGTGGCCACCGCGCTGCCCAACCGCAGGATGATTTCGGTGCCGATGGCGCACTTGGCGGTCTGTCCCGAGGTCAAATCAACGCGGCGATAGACGCCGTTGCCGGTGTCGCCGCCGGCGGTGTTGCCCTGATTGGTGTCCATCTTGCTCATGACCGCCGACGCGACGGCGTCAATGAGCGCCGGGTCGTTGATGTCGATGTCGCTGTCTTGCAGCAGCTTGGCGACCTGGTCGTCAATGCTCTTGCTGATTTGCTTGTATTTGTTGTCCAGCTCGGTTTTGTAGCCATCGGTCTTGGTTTTAAGCGCGCCTTCAATGTCGCTGATAAACTTGGGCTCCAGCGAATCGAGATAGCTCTTGCTAATCAGCGGGTCGTCCTTTGAGCCGTTTTCGGCTACAATGGCGTAGGCCAGCGTTGTCATCAGCAGAACCAGCAGCAGTGCGGCGGTGCCGATCATCCATTTTTTCATCGTATGTACCTCCCGAGTCACTTCTTCTGTATGTAAGCCCCGAAGGGCGGCTTCTCAATGCAAGGTGTCAGGCGCGATGCCCAGACTGATGGCGATGGCGTTGTCAACGCGGTTCATCAGTTGGCCGTCCAGCTGGCCAATGCGCTCCTTGAGCCGGCGCTTGTCGATGGTGCGCACCTGCTCAAGCAGGATGACCGAGTCGCGCGTCAAGCCGTAGATGCGGGCCGACAGCTCAATATGCGTCGGCAAACGCGCTTTGTTGATTTGGGATGTAATAGCAGCGGCGATGACGGTGGGGCTGTGCTTGTTGCCCACGTTGTTCTGCACAATCAGCACTGGTCGCATACCGCCCTGCTCGCTGCCCACAACGGGGCTGAGGTCGGCGTAATAAATGTCGCCGCGTCGGACGGCGGTGATGGCCTGTTGGGTCGTCTTGGGCTCCGCGCCCAGTTCAATAAATGGATTACGTGCCGGGATATCCACGTGGTTCACCTCTCCTTGGTCAAAATGAGTGTCAGGGGACATCTTCATTTTTTCCAGTGCAGAGGCTTTTTAGTCACGGCTGCAATTTTTTCCAGTGCTGGCCGGTGATGAGGTCTTGGAAGCCGGTTTCAACGCCGTTTTTGATGTAAACACGCGGCACGCGCTTGCCGACTTGACACATCAGCTCGTAGCTGATGGTGTGGCTGTGAGCGGCCAGTTCGTCGAGCGGCAGCGTCTGACCGTTTTGGCTGCCAAACAGCACGACCTCGCTGCCCAAGCCGACGTTGTCAACGCCCGTGACGTCGAACATGGTCATGTCCATGCAGACGTTGCCCAGCAGCGGTACGCGCGCGCCGTTGACCAGCGCGTGGGCGCGACCCGACAGCAGTCGTGGATAGCCGTCGGCATAACCGACCGGCACAACGGCAATGGTGCGGTCGCCGTCGGCGATAAAGCGGCGGTCGTAGCTGACGCCGTCGCCGGCGCCGATGCGCTTGACCTGAGACACCACGGTGTGCAGGCTCATAACCGGTCGCAGTGCCAGCGCGTTGTCCACCAGCCGCGACGGCAGCTGGCCGTACAAAATCAGGCCCGGACGCACCATGTCAAAGCAGGTATAGGGATATTTTAGCACAGCCAGACTGTTGGCGCAATGGGTTACATAAAATTTTACACCGTTATCGAGCAAATATTGGCGTACAGCGACAAATCGAGCCATCTGGGTTGACGTAAATGCCGCATCGTCGGCGGTTGAAAAGTGGGTGAACAGGCCCTCGAAGTGCAGCGCCGGCAGGCGGCAGACCGCCAACAGCTTATCCCAATCGCGGTCGCAGGCAAAGCCGAGCCGCGACATGCCGGTGTCAACCTTGAGGTGCACCGTCAGCCGACCGCCCAGCGCCAGCGCGGCGGCATTGAGCGCCTGTGCCTGCTCGGCACTGTACACCGTTTGCGTCAAATCGTTTTGCAGCAGTGTGTCGCAGGCGTCGGGCGGCGTGTAGCCGAGAATGAGGATGGGCAGAGACAGCCCGGCCTGACGCAGCTGCATGGCCTCGTTGAGGTTGGACACGCCCAACATATCAACGCCGTTCTGCTGCAGCTGCAGCGCCACGGCGACCGCGCCGTGACCGTAGCCGTCGGCCTTGACAATGCCCATGATTTTGGTGTGTGGGTGCAGGTGTCGGCGGATGGCGCATACGTTGTGCGACAGGGCGTCGAGGTCAATCTGTGCCCATGTGCGCTTCAGATAGGTGTCCAATCGCGGTTCCTCCGTTAGCTGAAATCCACCTGCTGGTAGGTGCAGGTGAGCACGCGTGTATCGTCGGCGTAAGTCTCGCTGGCCAGCGGCTTGAGTGTTTCTTGGTCAAACCAGGTGATGAGCTTGAGCGTTTGGCTTTCGCGCGTGACGGTGTGGGTCACGCAGACGGCGTCGGC
>JAVBPM010000073.1:0-13585 GCA_031549605.1 Oscillospiraceae bacterium
GAGACCATCGGCGGCGTGCGCGCCGCGCTCGACTTTACGCGCCGTGCGCTGTCGGCCGGCAAGCACGTTGTTACCTCTAACAAGGAGTTGGTCGCGCAGTACGGCGAGGAGCTGCTGACCATGGCGCACGCGCACAACGTCAACTATTTGTTTGAGGCCAGTGTCGGCGGCGGCATTCCCATTATCCGCCCCATCAACCAGTGCCTGGCCGCCAACCGCATCAACAGCATCTGCGGCATTCTCAACGGCACGACCAACTACATTTTGACGAACATGGACGCGCAGGGTCTCAGCTTTGACGAGGCGCTGCAGCAGGCGCGCGATAAAGGCTATGCCGAGGCCAACCCCGCCGACGATATCGAGGGCAAGGATACCTGTCGCAAGATTTGCATTTTGGCGTCGCTGGCGTTTGGTCACCACATCTATCCCATTCAGGTGCAGACGCAGGGCGTCGAGGACATTACCACCGCCGACATGCAGTTTGCCAAACAGCAGGGCTACGCCATCAAGCTGCTGGGGCGCGCTGTATCGTGCGAGGACGGGCGTCTGTGCATCTATGTCGCGCCGCATCTAATTGCCAAGAGCCACCCGCTGGCCAATGTCGACGACGTGTACAACGGCATCACCGTTGAGGGCGACGCCATCGGCGAGGTCATGTTCTACGGCCGCGGTGCCGGTGCCCTGCCGACCGCCAGCGCTGTTGTCGCCGACGTCATCGATGCGGTCAAGCACTTTAAGGCGCACAAGTTTATGTCGTGGGGCCCGGCCAAGGGCAATGTTGCGCCGCCCGATGGGCTGTGCTGCCAGTGGTACCTGCGTCATGAGGACAAGCAGGTGATTACGCCGCCGGTCTGCGACTGGCGCGCGTGGGCCGACGCCAACGACGTTCCGCAAAACGCCTTTGCGCTGCGCGTGTTGGACTAACTCATCTATGAACGCCAGCCGGAAGTCTGCTTTTCGGCTGGCGATTTCTTGTTTTGGCAGAAAGGGGCGTGCCGCTGTTGAACGCCATTGTTGACTACATGGGCAGGATGCTGCCGGTGATGCTGGCGGCGCTGCCTTTTGTGGCGGCGTGGCGGCTGCTGCGGCGACCGGCACTGGCGGCGCGGGGCGAGCGCACCACGCGCTGCCATGAGGTAGGCTTGTTGCTGTTTGTCTTGTTTCTGGCCGGGCTGGCGTCGCTGACCGTTGTACCCGTGCTGGCCTATTCCGGCGAGGTTGTATCGCTGACAGGCCGACTCAATCTCGTGCCCTTCAAAGTCATTGCCGACACTTGGTCGGCGGTGTTTGTCGACGGCAATGTCAATTATTTTCTCATCAATTTTCTGGGCAACATGGTGATGTTTATGCCGCTGGGCTTCTTTCCGGCGCTGCTGTGGCGCGGCGTTGGCTGGCGGCAGGTGCTGCTCATTGGGTTTGGCAGTTCGCTGTTTATCGAGGTCGTGCAGCTGCCCTTTGACCGTGGTAGTGATGTCGACGACTTGTGGCTCAACACACTGGGCGCGCTGCTGGGGTTGGCTGTGTGTTGGCTGTTGCCGCCCGGAGTGGTCGAGCGGTTTAGAGTGAAGAAAATAACCTAGAGAACAATGGGGCGGCTGTGAACAGCCGCCCCATTTGCAGCGTGCCAAAAAACTTGTTTTTGGCACGCTGACAGACTGACAAAGACGTGCGCAGGCAAAGAAACGCTGTCCGTCGGCGTACGATGGTACGCTAGGGCAGCGTTTCTGCAGCAAGCAAAACCATTGCGGCGCAGAGACTTTGTCGATGCGCTGCAAATTATTAGCCGAGAATCAAAACGCAGCCTCAAGTCGCCGTCTTCGCTCTTTTCTGACGCTGGTTTTACGGTGCGCGCTTTTTTGACAGTCTGCTATGGGGCGGCTGTGAACAGCCGCCCCATTTGATGGTCAGGTGTGTGCGGGCCACGCGCAGTCGGTCAGGCTCATCTCGCTAAAGACAGCCGTAAACGAAGACGCGCCGGGGCTGCAAGCGTATATTCCGACACGAACGGCGCCATCGCCGGCAAACAGATGAAAAATGCGCATTTGCTTGTACTCAATGCCGTCATAAGACGTTTCAACGCAAAAATCACTGCCGCGCCGACTTAGCTTGTAGAAAATGGTGTCGATTGTGGCCGCGATATCGGTAGTTGCCCAGTCGGAATAGCCATGGTTGGTGACAACGCTGCCCAGCCGTTGGTACAGTTCGTTCTCATACTCGGCCGATGCCTTACACCAGTTGTCGCTGTCCTGGTAAATCAGGACACCGCACTGGTCGAATTGATGGGTCGTATGAAATTCTGCTTTGACGTAAAAGGAGAAAGAGCCGATTTCTGTGTTCAGTAAAAGCGCAGGGGCATTGTCGTGTTGAAAGCCATAATAGGTGCGCTGCCAAAGGTCGGTATGCGGCGAAGTCTCGATTTCAATTCTGTCGTCGGCAATCGAATAGCGCTGGGCGCGGTGCAGCCATTGCAAATCACTGCTGTTAAATTTCATCCTGTTCGCCTCCACCAGCTTGCTTGTGTCCTATTGTACCACACTGGCATAAAAAAGCCAGCCGAGACGCATGGTCTTGGCTGGCTTTCCGTTTACGAGCCGTAGTGCGACTCAAGCACGCGCTGCCACTTTCCGTTGGCAAGCGTAAACAGCACGCCGCTGCCCCATTCCCAGCCGGCGTCGCGCAGCGCGATTTCCATCGTCCCGTCGCCGTTGACGTCGTAGCAGCCGAGCAATTGCAGGGCGTAGCAGTGGTCGCTGACCATGTAGACGCTGGGCGGCGTTTTGGTCGGCGGCACCGTGTCGAAGTCGTAGGCCTTGTGGTGCTCGGCCAGCGTCGTGGCCGTTGTGCCGTCGTATAGTAGGCACATCGCGTAGCTGCCCGAGTCGCGGTAGGTATACTCGTCGGCCGACACCACGGGGTAGCCGTCGATGGCCGGCGACCCGGCGATAATCAGCGTCAGCGGCGTGTCGCCGGTCGGGTCGAGGCGGTAGGCCGCCTTGATTTCAGCCGGTGCGCCGTATAGACCGTAGCCGTCCAGCTTGCTCTTGACCGCCGCCGTCATGTCGTCGGTCGGCTCGATTTGCTCCACGGGGCGGGGCAGGACGGTGACGGGCTTGCTCAGCACCAGCGGCGCCACGGCGTTGAGGTCGAACACCAGCCGAGCGTTGTAGTTGGGCAGTGCAATGCGCGCGTCGTTGCCGACAATGCTGACCGGCAGTGAAAAGGGCAGCAGGCCGGTGATTTCGTCAGGGTCGCCGGAGGCATAGGTGTTCAGCCGCTTGCCGGCTTCGGCCTCAAAGCCGCCGGGGCCTTCGCCGGTGTAGAGGTAAACTGTGGTGGCATCCGACGGTTGTCCGTCGGCGGTGTAGGCGGTGTAGGTTGGGACGGCCAGCAGCTCGGCGACGGTAAAGCCCTCGTCCTTCCATGTGCCGTCACTCAGCGCCGCGCCAAAAAAGCAGTCGCCGATGGTGACGTAGGTGGCCTCCAGCGGCGCTTCGGTAGGCGATGGTGGCGGCGCGACGGAGGCTGTCGGCGTGGCGCTGGGCGCTTCGGTGGTGGCCGACGGCTGCGGCGAACCGCCGCACGCGGATAACAGCAGCAGCACGGTCAGTGCCGGCGGCAGTAGTTTTCGTTTCATTGCGGTCACGTCCTTCCGACACCAGTATACAGAATAAGCACGATTATGGCAAAACCTTCTTGAGATATTGGCCGGTGTACGACTGCTCGCACTGTGCGACGCGCTCGGGCGTGCCGGTGGCTACGACGGTGCCGCCCTTGTCACCGCCCTCAGGGCCGAGGTCGATGATGTGGTCGGCGCACTTGATGACGTCGAGGTTGTGCTCGATAATCAGCACCGTGTTGCCGGCGTCGGCCAGCCGGTGCAGCAGCTCGACCAGCTTGTGGACGTCGGCGGTGTGCAGGCCGGTGGTCGGCTCGTCGAAGATGTAGATGGTTGAGCCGGTGCCGCGTTTGGCCAGCTCGGTGGCCAGCTTGACGCGCTGCGCCTCACCGCCCGACAGCGTTGTCGCCGGTTGACCCAGCTTGACGTAGCCGAGCCCGACCTCTTGCAGCACGTTGAGCCGCCGCGCGATGCGCGGCAGGTTGGCGAAAAACTCGCAGCCCTCCTCGACGGTCATTTCCAGCACGTCGTAGATGTTCTTGCCCTTGTATTTGACCTCCAGCGTCTCGCGGTTGTAGCGCTGGCCCTTGCAGACGTCGCAGGGCACGTAAATGTCGGGCAGAAAGTGCATCTCGACCTTGATTAGACCGTCGCCCTTACAGGCCTCGCAGCGACCGCCGCGCACGTTAAAGCTGAAACGGCCGGGGCCGTAGCCACGCATCTTGGCGTCGGTTGTGGTGGAGAACAGGTCGCGAATTTCGTTAAACAGCGCCGTATAGGTGGCCGGGTTGGAGCGCGGCGTGCGGCCGATGGGCGACTGGTCGATGTCGATGACCTTGTCCAGCTGCTCGACGCCCAGCAGCTTGTCGTGCTTGCCGGCGTGGGTGTGGGCGCGGTTGAGCTCGGCGGCCAGCTTTTTGTAAACAATCTCGTTGACCAGCGACGACTTGCCCGAGCCCGACACGCCCGTGACACAGGTCATGGCGCCCAGCGGGATGTCGACGCTGACGTTTTGCAGGTTGTTTTCACGCGCGCCCTTGACCGTCAGCTTGCCGCCGTTGCCCTTGCGCCGCTTGGCCGGAACGGGAATGGTGCGGCCGCCCGACAGGTACTGGCCGGTGACCGATTTTTTGGTCTTTAGAATATCAGGCAGCGGGCCGGCCGCGACAATCTCGCCGCCGTGCACACCGGCGCCGGGGCCGACGTCAATGATGTAGTCGGCCGAGCGGATGGTGTCCTCGTCATGCTCGACAACCAGCACGGTGTTGCCCAGGTCGCGCAGTCGGCACAGCGTGGCCAGCAGCTTGTCGTTGTCGCGCTGGTGCAGCCCGATGGACGGCTCGTCGAGAATGTACAGCACGCCCATCAGCGACGAGCCGATTTGCGTTGCCAGCCGGATGCGCTGGCTTTCGCCACCCGACAGCGTGCCCGAACTGCGCGACAGCGTCAGGTACGACAGCCCGACGCTTTGCAGAAAGCCGAGCCGCTCCTTGATTTCTTTGAGTATACGGTCGGCAATCAGCCGTTCGGTTTTGGTCAGCTTGACTTTATTGACGCGCTTGAGCGCCTCGTCAATGGAAAACTCGTTGAAGTCGGCGATGTTGAGCCCGTCGACGGTAACGGCCAACGACTCTTTCTTGAGCCGCTTGCCCTGACAGTCGGGACAGGGGACGGGTGACATGCAGTGCTCGATTTCCTGCCGCATGCCCTCGCTCTGCGTGTCGCGGTAGCGGCGCTCGAGGTTTTTAACCAGCCCTTCAAAGGCCTGCTTGTAGTGCGACACGCCGCGGTCGCGTTTGTAGGTCAAATCCAGCTTCTCTTTGGTGCCGTAGAGAATGGCGTTGATGGCCTCCTCCGGCAGTTCGCCGACCGGTGTGTCGAGCGAAAAGTCAAAGCGGTTGGCCAGCGCCGTAAAGTACATGCTGGCGATGCTGTTCTCGGCACTTTGCCAGCCGCTGGCCAGCACCGCGCCGTCGTTAAAGCTGAGGTTGAAATCCAGGATACGCGACGGGTCAATTTTCATCTGCGAACCCAGACCCGTGCAGGTGGGGCAGGCGCCGTAGGGGTTGTTGAAGCTGAACATACGCGGCGTCAGCTCCTCAATGCTGATGCCGCAATCGGCACAGGCGTAGTTTTGGCTAAACAGCGTCTCGGCGCCGTCGACCACCGCCGCCAAAATCAGGCCGCCCGACAGGTTGGCCGCCGTTTCGCAGCTGTCGGCCAGCCGCTGGCGGCTGTCGGCTTCGATGACCATGCGGTCGACCACGACCTCGATGGTGTGTTTCTTGGTTTTGGCCAGCTTGATGTCCTCGTCGAGTGGGTAGACGGTGCCGTCGACGCGCACACGGGCAAAGCCGCCGCGCCGCGCGTCCTCGAATACCTTTTGATATTCGCCCTTGCGCTCGCGCACGACCGGCGCCATAATCAGCAGCCGCGTGCCCTCGGCGAGCAGCAGCAGCTGGTCGACGATTTGATCGATGGTCTGCTGGGCAATGACCTTGCCGCACTCGGGGCAGTGGGGTGTGCCGACGCGCGCCCACAGCAGGCGCAGGTAGTCGTGTATTTCAGTCACGGTGCCGACCGTCGAGCGTGGGTTGCGCGACGTCGTTTTTTGGTCGATGGAGATGGCGGGCGACAGACCGTCGATGTGGTCGACGTCGGGCTTGTCCATCTGACCCAAAAATTGGCGCGCGTAGGCCGACAGCGACTCGACATAGCGGCGCTGCCCCTCGGCGTAAATGGTGTCAAAGGCCAATGACGACTTGCCCGAGCCCGACAGCCCGGTGATGACCACCAGCTTGTCGCGCGGGATGGAGACGTCGATGTTTTTAAGATTGTGCTCGCGGGCGCCCTTGACGTGAATGTGTTCGTGCATAATCATTTATTCCTCGCTTGTTGTCAGAGTCGTGTCGGGCAGCGGCGGCGCGGCGGTGCGCCCAAGGCCGCAGACCAACAGGTAGGTCAGCAGGGTGTAGCCGGTCATCAGCGCAATGTAGGGAAGGGTGCGGCCGTCGTAGTGCCGCGCCAGCTTGGACACAATACTCCACGGTTGCACCATGTCCCATGAGTTGAGCCGCAGGAAGCGACCGAGGTAGACGGCAAAGCCGCTCAGCAGGCAGACGACCAGCAGTGCGCTGTACGCGCGAACGGCGCCGAAGCGCTGCTTGAGCCGCTGTATGAGGTGGCCCAGCGACGTAAAACCGACGATGGTGCCGAACAGGATGCCGAAGCCGACCTGTGTCAGCCGCACCCAGAGCAAAACCGTGGTTCGGCCTACGTCGCCGAACAGGTCGGGCAGGGTTTTATAGTGGATAACCTTATATAAGTCACTGATGAGATAGGGCACGTTGGGAAAGAAAAAGAGCCATAGCAGGCCAAACACAACCGCCCAGCCACGCCGTCCCGACGCCGAGAAAACCAGCGCCGCGTCGGCGAAAAACAAAGGCAGCAAGGCCAAAAAGACGTTGAGTATCATAAACCGATGGAAGTCGCTGCCGCTGATGTCGGTGACAATCAGTGACACCACGGCGTAGAAGACAAACAGCGCGACGACGGCGAGGTAATAGCGCTGGCGTTGCCGATACCAAAGCTTCATCTACTTGCCCTCGCTCAGTTTGATGATGCGGTCGCGCAGCACGGCGGCGTACTCAAACTCCATCAGCTTGGCGGCGCGCTTCATGTCTTTTTCCAGCTGTGCGATGAGCAGCAGTTTTTCCTCGCGCGTCATGGCGTTGTCGGTTTTGACGTGTTCGCTCTCGGCCGGACGCGAGATTTCCAGCAGCTTGCGCACGCTCTTGATAATCGTTTTGGGCACAATGCCGTGCTCGGTGTTATAGGCCTGCTGCAACGCGCGGCGGCGGTTGGTCTCGTCCATGGCGCGTTTCATGGACTGCGTAATCGTGTCGGCGTAGAGGATAACGGTGCCTCCCGCGTTGCGCGCGGCGCGGCCGATGGTTTGAATCAGCGACGTCTCGTTGCGCAAAAAGCCCTCCTTGTCGGCGTCCAGCACGGCGACCAGCGACACCTCGGGCAGGTCGAGACCCTCGCGCAGCAGGTTGATGCCAATCAGCACGTCGTACTCGCCGGTGCGTAGGTCGCGGATCAGCTCCATGCGTTCGACGGCGTCAATCTCATGGTGCATGTAGCGCACGCGGATTTGCAGCGTCTTAAAGTAATCGGTTAAATCCTCGGACATCTTCTTGGTCAGCGTGGTGACCAGCACACGCTCGCCCTTGGCGGCGCGTTCGTTGATTTCGCCGATGAGGTCGTCGATTTGTCCTTCGACAGGCCGGACGACGACTTGTGGGTCAATCAGGCCGGTGGGTCGAATGATTTGCTCGACGATTTGCGCACTGTGCTCGCGCTCGTATTCGCCCGGCGTGGCCGAGACATAGATGAGCTGGTTGGTGCGCTCCTGAAACTCGTTGAAGTCGAGCGGCCGGTTGTCCAGCGCCGACGGCAGGCGAAAGCCGTAGTCGACCAGTGTCTGCTTGCGCGAGCGGTCGCCAAAATACATGGCGCGCACCTGCGGCAGCGAGGCGTGGCTCTCGTCGATGAACATGAGGAAGTCCTTGGGAAAGTAATCCAACAGCGTAAACGGTGGGCTGCCCGGCTCGCGGCTGCTGGTGTAGCGCGTGTAGTTTTCAATGCCGCTGCAATAGCCCAGCTGCAGCATCATTTCAATGTCGGCCATCGTGCGCTCTTGAATGCGCTGCGCCTCGATTAACTTGTCGTTTTCCTTGAAATACTTGACGCGCGCCCACATGTCGTCCTCAATCTCGCGGCAGGCGCGTTCGACCGTCTCTTGATTGGAGATGTAGTGCGACGCCGGATAAATGGTGACGTGGTCGATGACGCGCAGCACGCTGCCGGTCACCGTATGCACCTCGCTCAGCTTTTCAATCTCGTCGCCGAACATCTCAACGCGTATCGCCATGTCGCGGTTGTAGGCGGGGTAGATTTCCACCGTGTCGCCGCGCACGCGGAACATGTTGCGCTCGAACGCGACGTCATTGCGCTCGTAGCGGATGTCGACCAAACGGCGCAGCAGCTTGTCGCGCGGGATTTTCATGCCGGGCCGCATTGAGATAACCATGTCGCGGTACTCGGCCGGGTCACCGAGGCCGAAGATGCACGACACCGACGCCACGATGATGACGTCGCGCCGCTCGAACAGCGCCGATGTCGCCGAGTGACGCAGCCGTTCCAGCTCGTCGTTGGTCTTGACGTCCTTGTCGACGTGGTAGTCGATTTGCGGGATGTAGGCCTCCGGCTTGTAGTGGTCGTAGTAGCTGACATAGTATTCGACGGCGTTGTCGGGAAAAAACTCCTTAAATTCAGAACACAGCTGCGACACCAGCGTCTTATTATGCGCCAGTATCAATGTCGGCCGCTGTGTTTGCTCGATGATTTTGGCCATCGTGTAGGTCTTGCCCGAGCCGGTGACGCCCAGCAGCGTCTGCTCCTCAAAGCCCAGCTCAACGCCGCGCGACAGCGCCTCAATAGCCTTGGGCTGGTCGCCCGACGGCTTAAATTCACTTACAACGCGAAAATCAGGCATGGGTGGCCTCCTTTGTTCCAGTGCAGTCAGTATATCAGAACGTCAGTTCCGTTTCAAGGGGTGTGCGCGCTTTTCTTTTATAATATAGTGTGCGTCGTACGCGGTGCGGGTAAACAACGGTTTATTATCGACCTTTTTTGCCGACAAAGTCAAGCTAAAAATGGCTGACAGACGGCACTGGTTGCGCATAGTGTGATGCAGGAGGGGTAAACATGACATTTTTTCTCGGCGCCAATACGCCTTATGGCTTTCAGTCCTTTTACGACGAACTCATTCACTTGCCCGACGCGCGCGCAGTCTACATCTTAAAGGGAGGGCCGGGCTGCGGCAAGTCAACGCTGATGAAACGCGTGGCCGAAGCGGTGACCGCGCAGCTGGACACACCGGTGGAGTATACCGCCTGCTCGTCCGATCCCGACTCGCTGGATGCCGTCTGCTTTCCGCGGCTGGGCGTGGCGATTGTCGACGGCACCGCGCCGCACGTTGTCGAGCCGACGGCGCCCTACGTCATCGAGCGCTACGTCGATTTGGGCGAGTGCTATGACGTTGGCGGGCTGGCGCCGCATCGGGAGGCGATTATCGAAGCCATTGCGGCGGGCAAGGTCTGCCATGAGCGTGCCGTGCGCTGTCTGCGTGCGGTGGACAGTTTGGAGGATGAATTGTTTACCTCGGTGGCGACCGCTGAGGTTGTGACCAAGATTGCCAAGCGTGCGCGCGGCATCATCATGCGCGAGCTGGGTCGCACGCACGGGTTGGGCGGCCGCGTGACCAAGCGTTTTCTTAACGGATACACCCCCAAGGGGTTAATGGTGCAGTGGCCGACGGTGCGCGAGGGTGGCAACCGTGTCTATGTGCTGGAGGACAGCTACGGGCTGGCGCCGTTTATGCTCAATCCCATCTATCTGGCGGCGGTGCAGGCCGGACATGACGTTGTCGCCTGCTACAGCCCGACCGATCCCGAGCGGCTGGAGCATCTGCTGCTGCCGGTGCTGGGGCTGGCCTTTGTCACCGCCACGCCGCTGACGCCCTATGACGAAAAACCGGACCGGCGCATACGGCTGGACGCCTGTCTGTCGCCCGAATGGTTGCGCGCTTCGCGGCTGCGGCTGCGCTTTTTGCAGAAGACGCGTGCCGCGTTGGTGGCGCAGGCGGTCGGCGCGCTGGCGCAGGCCAAACAGTGCCACGATGTGCTGGAGGCGCTCTATCATCCCTACGTTGACTTTGGGCGTGTTACGCAGCGCGCCGACGCCATAGCCGAGCAGATTCTAGCCGGTGCGCAAGCGTGAGAACAATTGCCTACGACCGGCGGCGCGCCGTTGCGTATGCACACAAGTGGGCCTATGGCCGTAACCCGCGCTACTACGACTACCAGCGCATTGGCGGCGATTGCACCAATTTTGCCTCGCAGTGTGTATACGCCGGTGCCAGTGCCATGAACTACGCGCCGACCCTCGGCTGGTATTACCGCAATGCCAACGACAAGTCACCGGCGTGGACGGGCGTGCCGTTTATTTACAAATTTCTGGTCGGCAATCAGGGCATAGGCCCATTTGGTCATGAGGTCGGCATTGCCGAGGTGCAGCCGGGCGACATCTGCCAGCTATCGTTTAACGGCAGCCAGTTTCACCATACGCCCTTTGTTGTGGCCATCGGCGCCGTGCCGTCGCCGACCAATGTACTGCTGGCCGCGCACACCGCCGATGCCGACAATCGGCCGCTGAACAGCTATTCCTATAGTAAGGTGCGATTTGTCCACATAGACGGCGTACGGATTCAGTAGTCGGTGAAACAGAATGAACCCCTGACCCGTATTCTTAGTATAGAGGATAGAGGGGTGGGGAACTTATGAAACGCAGATGGATGGCGCTGCTGTGTGTGTCGGCGCTGCTGTTGGCGGCTTGTTCGGCGTCGGCGGGTTCGGCCGAGAATTTAACGGAGCGACGCGAGCGGCAGGCGGTAGAGGTGTGTCAGCCCGATGCGGCGCTGACGGCAGCGCTGCTTGATTTTTCGCTGGCATTGTATAATGAAGCGGTTGAGGCCGATCAAAATTGTCTGTTGTCGCCGCTTTCGATTTACGTCGCGCTGAACATGGCGGCGACGGGCGCCGAGGGCGCGACACGCGCGCAACTGGAGCAGGCGCTGACCGGCGGCGCGCCGCTGGCGGAAAAGCTGCCGCAGCTGGCGTCGCTGCTGCAGGATGAGCGCAGCGCGCAGGTTACATTGGCAAACTCGGTTTGGTTTGATAAAAATCGCGTCAAGCCGCTGGACGGCTTTTTGCAGGGCTGCGTCGACTGGTTTGACGCCGATGTCTTTACCGCTGACTTCAGCCAGCCGTCGTCGGTCAACGCCATTAACGAGTGGGTCAGCGGCAAGACAAAGGGGCGCATCGAAAAATTGGTCGACCGCAATAGCCAAGACACAGTCATGTGGCTGGTCAACGCCATTTGCTTTGACTCTATGTGGCAGAGCCCGTTTGGCAAGCCGTACAACGACACCTTTCACGCACCCGACGGCGATGTGCCGGTCAAGCTGATGAGTGTGTCGCTCGGCAGCTGCGCGTATTTGCTGGCCGACGGCTGGTCGGGGGTGCGACTGCCCTATGACGACAGTCCATACAGCTTTGTAGCGCTGCTGCCCGATGAGAACGGCGCCGTAGCGCGGTCGTGGACGGCAGACGAGTGGCGCGCGCTGTTGGCTTCGGAGCAAAGCGCCGCGCTGGAGGTGACGCTGCCCAAATTCAAGACAACATGGGACGGCAACGTCGCCGAGCTGGTGCAGGCGCTGGGCGTCACCGACGCCTTTGACATCACTAGCGCCGATTTCTCGGGCATCAATGGCGAACGCGGGCTCGCAATCGACCGCATTCTGCACAAGACCATGCTCGAAGTCGATTCCGACGGCACCAAGGCGGCCGCGGCCACAGCGGTGGGCGTGACGGATACGGCGGCCATGCCAAGCTCGATGCAGCTGGTGTTTGACCGACCGTTTGTGTACGCCGTCATCGACAATACCACCGGTTTACCCCTTTTTATCGGCCAAATGTGCCAACCGTGACCGGCAAGAGGTTGACATAAAACCTGCGGTTATGTCGATGGCAAAAACTTTCTGAAAATTTTGGTGAAAAAGCGCTTGACAGGCGCTTTTTTCCCTGCTATACTCGCAAAGCTGTCTGAGCAACGGAGCCGGTCGCAACGCAAAAGAAAATGCGACGGGGCGGAAAAAAGTGCTTGACAGAAAGGAACCCATGTGGTATCCTAAACTTCCCACTCTGCGAAGAGAACGGGGTCGCACCTTGAGAATTGAATAGCGGAACAAGAGAGATTTAGCGTTTGACACGAGAGTGTTGGGCGTACGAATCGCTTATAGTTCAAAGCACCAAAAAAGAAGAAATTGGGCAACTTACCGTCGCGCCAGCGTGACGGTGAGTAAGATCGCAGCCACTTAGGTGGTTGCGTGAAACAATTCATTTGAGAAAAAACGCGCAACGCGAGTTGTGCGAAGAACTCTATATGAGCGAGTGGGGCGAAGCAATTTGCCTCAAAACGATCAAGTGAAATAGCGTGATAAACGCTTAAATTTTGCTAGAGAGTTTGATCCTGGCTCAGGATGAACGCTGGCGGCGTGCTTAACACATGCAAGTCGAACGGGGATATTCGAGAGCTTGCTCTTGAATATTCTAGTGGCGGACGGGTGAGTAACGCGTGAGGAACCTGCCTTTCAGTGGGGAATAACACTGGGAAACCAGTGCTAATACCGCATGACATATTGACATGGCATCATGTTGATATCAAAGGAGCAATTCGCTGAAAGATGGCCTCGCGTCCGATTAGCTAGTTGGTAGGGTAACGGCCTACCAAGGCGACGATCGGTAGCCGGACTGAGAGGTTGACCGGCCACATTGGGACTGAGACACGGCCCAGACTCCTACGGGAGGCAGCAGTGGGGAATATTAGGCAATGGGGGAAACCCTGACCTAGCAACGCCGCGTGAAGGATGAAGGCTTTCGGGTTGTAAACTTCTTTGACGCAGGAAGAAGACAGTGACGGTACTGCGAAAACAAGCTCCGGCTAACTACGTGCCAGCAGCCGCGGTAATACGTAGGGAGCAAGCGTTATCCGGATTTATTGGGTGTAAAGGGCGTGTAGGCGGGATTGCAAGTCAGATGTGAAATACCGTGGCTTAACCACGGGGCTGCATTTGAAACTGCAATTCTTGAGTGATGGAGAGGCAGGCGGAATTCCCGGTGTAGCGGTAAAATGCATAGATATCGGGAGGAACACCAGTGGCGAAGGCGGCCTGCTGGACATTAACTGACGCTGAGGCGCGAAAGCGTGGGGAGCAAACAGGATTAGATACCCTGGTAGTCCACGCCGTAAACGATGGATACTAGGTGTGGGGGGACTGACCCC
>JAVBPM010000018.1:0-23010 GCA_031549605.1 Oscillospiraceae bacterium
TAGGCAATGACCTGTTTGCGCCGGACCGCACGATAAACCGCGAAGAAATGGTGACGTTCCTGTACCGCTACGCGAAGTACGCCAAGGCGGACACGAGCGCAAGCAAAGCGCTGACCGGCTTCTCGGACGGCGATCAGGTGACCGGCTTCGCGCAGCCCGCCATGAAGTGGGCGGTAGCCTCGGGCATCATCGGCGGCTCGAACGGCAAGATCAACCCGAAGGGCACAGCCACGCGCGGCGAAGTCGCGGCGGTTGTCACCCGCTTCTGCAAGCTGCTGGGTAAGTAAGCCCGGCGACAAGCGATAAGCAAACAAAGGCCCGCCCGCTGCCATTGGCAGCGGGCGGGCCTTGTTGAGCTACGGGCTTGCGAAAAAATGGCTTACTGTTAACAGTTGAGGCAATTTGAAGCAGGAGCGGAATGCCTAACTTCTATATGTCGATGCCGTGCAGTTCGCTGTTGAACGGTTTCCTAACATAAGAAATCATATCTTTTTCGCACGCTCCAAACTTGATGAAGTGTTCACGCCCCAGGTCAAACGTACATTGTTTGCACCTCCACCACAAAAGTAAAATAGCCACAACACGGATATTATATTTTTTCATATGCACGTTCCCTCACTTCTAGAAATAACGCACACCAACATGTAACACAGATTTGTCCGTCGCAAAAAACACACACGTCAAATCCAGCTTTAGCTAAACGTGTGAACATGATATAAGTGTCTGTCAGTTCGTTTCTGTCCCAGACAAAAGCACCACCGTCCCCATATGCGGGGAGGCGATGAAATAGATTTCTTTCCTACTTTTACCCAATGGGTGAGTTGATAGAATAGATAACACCTTTTTGTGGGTTGGATGAGTGGATAGAATAGATGAAAAATATTGATTAACTACATACTCCAGAGTCTAATATGGTAAAAGTCTTTTTTATACAGTCTATTTCTGCCACTGCACCATAAGGTAATATGCACATTGGCTCATTGTGTCCAAACGACATGTTATAAATAATTGGCAAATCATCTAAGTTTAGTTCCGCAATAATTCTTCTAATAGATGTTTTATATTCATCATAAAACCTTTCTTGATACGGCTTACCAAAAATAAGGGCTTTGGCATTTTGCAATATTCCTTGAGAAGCATAGTTCCTAAGCCAATATTCAAGGTAAGTTGGAGGTGGCATATCTTCTGACGTTTCAAAGAACAACACAGCGTTCTTAAGGTCTTTGCTGCAAGGCCAGAGTTCTGTTCCCTTTGCCATTTCCAAAACTTCAATACAGCCACCAAATAAGTGACCCTGTGCAACACAGTTACCTTGCAGGAATTCATATCCTTGGTTTTTGCTCAATTTTTTTGAAACTTGAGCATTTTCTAAAGTCCACTCCACTCGTTCACCCGTCCAATCCTCACAGGCAGGGACTTTCCCAATTGGTTGCTCGGAAAACAATACTGTTTTTATCCAATGTGATGTATAGTCATATATTTGATTGTTTTCCGCTAATTCAGCTAGAACAGAAGCCCCATAAAAGCTTGAAATACCTGCTTTATAGCACATCAGATGCGTTATCGTCGTATCAGAATACCCAACAAATATTTTCGGGTTTTTACGTAAAATCTCATAATCAATATATGGCAACAGGCGTATGCTTTCATCACCACCAATACAGGAAAATATTGCTTTAATCGTTGGATCAGAAAACGCTCTCATTAAATCTTCGGCTCTTTTTTCAGGATGATTATATAAATAATCAGAGCCTTTTAGTGTATTCGGCATTTCTACAACATTTAAGCCAAATTGCTCTTGAAGACGTTGTTTGCCAAGATTATACCGCCATAATAAATGCGCATCACCAGCACCGCCCCAAGAAAGGCTCACAGTAGCCACTGTGTCACCTTCTTGAAGTTTTCGAGGTTTTACAATATCCATTGTCCCTATCCTCCTTGCTTTATCCTTTTATTTCTCCTCAGCTCATAGAGTTAACTATTTCCTTGACATCAAGGCTACACACTCAACATGCGGGGAGTTGATGAAATTGATTTCTTTCCTACTTTTACCCAAGGGGTGAGTTGATAGAATAGACAGCACCTTTTTTATGGGTAAGGGTGAGTTGATAGAATAGATGTAAAAAATGTCTATTTTTGTTCTGAAAAATAGTCACCCTTTAATAATTCATAATCAATAGATGATTGAAATTCTCCAAGTTGATTTTTCCAAGAATTCAGATTAGTTTTAGCTTTTTTAAAACCAATCTTTTCATATACATGTTGTGCTCTTTTATTGTTTAGATTTGTATCTAATACAATTTTCGTATAATCATTGCTAAAAAATAATTCTTCAATTAACATTCTAATTAATCTTGTGCCAAGCCCTTTTTCATGTTTACTTAAGTCACAAATTTTAATGCCTATTTCTGCAACTTTGTCTGATATTGTACGATAGCTCATCTCGCCTATAGGATTATTTCTGTATTCAATTATTAATACCTGATTTTCATCATTGTATCTCTCAATGTCAAGTTGTACTTTTTCGATTGTTGTATCTAACCCATGCGGAAATCCAGCATGTTCCATAATTTTTCCGTCGTTCCACCACTGGCATAATATTTTGCCGTCTTTAACGGTTGCACTTCTTATTATTAAATCACTTTCACTGATCAACATAGAAAACCTCTTTCATTAACAAAATAAACAATTTTAGCTTATTTACTTTTCTTCGACATCAAAACCACCGTCTCAACATGCTTGGTGCGTGGAAATAGGTCTACGATAGCCAGCTTGGTGAGATCATAGCCGTGCTCGCGGAGTTGGGCCAAATCACGTGCCAGTGTGGCGGGGTTGCAGGAGACATAGACAATGCGGTCGGCGCGCTGATGGGCCAGCAGTGCGATTAGCGCCTCGGACAGGCCTTTGCGGGGTGGATCTACGACCAAAACATCGGGCTTGATGCCCTGTTTTGTCAGTTGTGCCAGACCGTCTGCCGCGTCGGCGCAGAGAAACTGCGTTGGCAGACCGTTGCGCTCGGCGTTGGCGCGTGCGTCGTCAATGGCCTCGGGCACGCAGTCGATGCCCCACGCCTGTGCGCCGCCCTGCGCCATGCAGAGCGCCAGTGTGCCTGTGCCGCAAAACAAGTCGACGACAGTGGCGTTGTCGCCGCATTGAGCGAAATCGACGGCCAGAGCGTACAGCGCCTCGGCCTGCGTGCGGTTGACTTGGAAAAAGGAAAAGACGCTGACGCGGAAATCCAGCCCGCATAGTTGCTCGTCCAGCCAGCCCTGCCCCCACAGCACTTTGGTTTTGCCCTGCAGCACGACGTTGTCGCGCTTTTCGTTTTCCACCCACACGACGCCTACAACGTCGGGGCATGCGGCGCGCAGCGCCTCGACCAGCGTGCGCGTGCGCGACGGCGGCCCGTTGGCCACGACGGCCAGCAGGCAGCCGCGGCTGCCGGTGCGGGCAAATACGTGGCGGATTAAACCGTTGTGCTGCAGCTGATTGTACGGGCGAATGCCGTACTCACGCATCCACTGTGTCACGGCCTGTGCGGCCGCGTCGGCGCGAGGGTCTTGAATGGCACAGCGCGAAACGGCGACTACCTCGTGGCTGCGCTGGCGGTAGAAGCCGAAGACGGGCCCGTCGGCCAGCGGGTAGAGCGCTTTATTACGATAGTGGCACACGTCGGGCGCCGGCACCTCAATGGGTGTCGGCAGTGTTTGGCAGTGTCCCAGCCGCTGCAATGTATCAACAACGTGTTGTTTTTTTGCGTAAAACTCCTCTTGGTAATCGATATGGGCGTAGACGCAGCCGCCGCACTGGCGGTAGACGGGACAGGCCGGTTCAATGCGATAGGGCGACGGCGTGGTCAGCTGCTCGATTTTGGCGTAGGCAATGCGCGTCGTCGTCTTCAAGATGCGCAGTGTTGCCACGTCGCCGCGCGCCGCGCCGTCGACAAAAATGACGCGGTCGTTGACGCGCGCCACGCCCTGACCGTCACTGTTGTAGCCGGTGATGGTGACGTTCTCAATCAGTTGGTTTTTTAGAAAATCCATGTCAGTTCCTCCAGCATTTGTCCGTCAATCTTAAAAACCGGCGTGCCGGTTGAATAGGGCGCGATAACATAGGCGGGAAAAAAGAGATACAGCGTATTGCTGTCCACAGCGAAAGTGGTCATATTTTGTGTGGCGATGTCTCGCCAGTCGGTGTAGAAGTCGCCTGCCGGCGCTTGCTCAACGGTGAGCGCCATGCCGTCCAGCAGCGCGTCAATCAGTCGCTGCCAATCAACCTCGGGTGCCAGCAAATCGGTCAGTGCCAGCTGCTGGCCGGTGGATGGCGAAAAGTTCAGACACTGTGGCTCGACGGCCTCATGCGAGCCGCCGGTGAAGCTGGACTGCGTCAGCAAAATGCTGAGCAGCTTGTCGTCATTGCGGTAGATTTGGTGTGTCAGCTGCACGAAAAAAGGTGTCGGCGGCGGCGGCGTGTCGGCCAGCTGCGCGTACAATTGCTCGGCGCTGGCTTCAAAATCGACCGACAGCCGGAACAGCTGGTCGTTGATCGTTCTGACCGCGACGCTGTCGCCTACCAGACGCGGTAGGTCGGCGCTGGCGCGCAGCAAGGGCTGCTGACCGGCGGGGTAGTCTTTGGCCCATGGCAGCGTGTCCAGCTCGAAATAACCGTCGCTTGGGCTGGGTGACGGCTGTGGCGCGGAGCCACAGGACGGTAGCAGCAGCAAAAAAACGCAAAGCGCCACGCAGCGGCGCTTCACGGTATAATCCTCTCGAAGGTCAGCTGGCCGTCGGTGAACCGGCTGAGGTGGCTGAAGCCGGCCTGTAGCAGCAGCTGTATGGCCTGCTCGTTGCAGCGGCCGACGTCACTGGCGCGGTGGGCGTCGCTGCCGATGGTAATGATTTCGCCACCGCACTGGCGGTACAGCTCGAGCAGGGACAGGTCGGGATAGGTGGTCGCCTCCGGCCGTGACAGGCCGCTGACATTGACCTCCAGTCCCAGCCCCTTGGTGGACAACTGGCGGAATAGCACCTGCAGCCGCTCGTGGTAGCGGTCGAAGCTGACACGAAGCTGCTGCGGAATGTAGCGCAGCGGGTAGGTCAGGTGCCCCAAGACATGGAACTTGCCCCAGTTAACCAGCTCGAACAGCTCCTCGATATAGGCGTCGAGCAGCCGGTAGGCATCGTCGGCGTTGCGGTAGGAGAGAAAGTAGAAATCGCCCTGCCCGCGCAGATTGTGAATCGAGCCGATGACAAACTCGGGCGCGTGCTCGGCCAACAGACGGTCGGCAGCCGCCGGCTCGTGGTGCGCCTGCCCCAGCTCAACACCGCGCAACAGAGCCATGCCCGTCTGCTTGCGCGCTTGTTCAAAGTCGGCCTGCGGCAGCGGCGGCGGCGTCACCCATTGCATACCGCCCAGATCGTAGTGATCGGTGACGGCCAGCTCGGTCAAGCCGGCGGCCTGCGCGGCGCGGCACATCGTGACGAGGTCGTCGGCGCCGTCGGGTGACCGGCGGCTGTGGGTGTGGTAGTCGTGGCGGTATGGCATGGTCACGCCTCAGAATGGCCAGACGCCGAACGGAATCCAGCGCAGGAAGTTGACGGCATACCACTCGGGCACGGGGATGCCGACAAGCACCGGCAGGAAGAGCAGGAAGACGCCGCCCGCTACGCAGGTGAAGCCGGTGACCAGTCGCCGATGGTTGATGTTGACGTCCATCATGTCGTTAAACAGGTAGCAGAGCGCCAATATCAGGAAGACAATCGACGGGAAATAGTGATAGGCGTAGGTTTCGCGCGGCACCAATATCCACGGCAGCAGCTGTGATAAGAAGCCGACGACAATGAACAGCGCGTTGAGACGTCGTCGCTTAAGGAACATAATCAAGCAGATGACGAGCGCCGCCAGACCCGCCCACGAGATGAGCGGATTGTTGAAGCTGGCAAAGGCCGAGCGCATCGGCGTTGTTTCGCCGGTGTCCGCGTTGTAATCGTTGGTGTAGTGGGCGTAGAACAGGATGGGTCGCCAGTCGGCCAGCCACATAAACCATGAGGCGGCAAACGGGTGCGGTTCGGTTTGCTGCAGTCCCGAGTGGTAATTGTACATCGACTCGGAGTTGGCGCCGGCCGCATTGATCAAGTTGCCGACGGTCATGGGCAGTGCCTCGGGCTCGCCCTGCTCATCGTTCCGATCCCAGCCCTGCAGCGTTTTGACGTGGTCGGTGGCGACATAGGGGTAATACGAAGCGCAATAGATGGTAAAGGGCAGCACGATAAAGGCGAGGAAGGCGCACACGACGGTCTTGACCGAAAAGCCGACCCAGCGTTGCAGCTGCTGGCGAGCGTACATAATGCGCGCCGTGATAAAGACCAGAAACAGGAAGAACAGGCCGAGTCCGGCGTATAAATCAATCCATTTGCTGGCGATACCCAACCCGAAGCAGAGGCCCGACATCAGCATCGAGCCCAGTGTTTTGAAAAAGCTGGTCTCCATGCCCGAAGTGATGTAGCGGTACATAAACAGATACATGGCGATGATGAAAAACACGCCGTAGCTGTCGATGGTGGCGATGCGGGTCTGGGTCAGGTGCATGAATTCAAAGGCCAGCAGCAGTGTGCCGCAGACGGCAACGCTGGTGCGGTCGAACAGGTTCTTAATCAGCCAATAGAGCAGCGGCAGCATCAGCACGCCAAACAGCGTGCCCATAAAGCGCCAGCCGAACGGCACCATGCCGAACAGCCGGATGCCCAGGCTGATAAGTAGCTTGCCCAGCGGCGGGTGCGTGGTTTCATAGGGGTAGATGTCGTGAACATTCTCATACGCTGTCCGTGCGTGATAGATTTCGTCGAAATAGGCGCTGTTCATGTAGGTGATTTCGTCGCTGTTCATGGGTACATACTGCTGCTCGTCGAACAGGTTGGCGACCGCAGCATCTTCGCTGGCAAAGGGCGCCGGGCTTATGTACAGGCCGCTTGACAAGCCGTCGGCGTTGGTGATGCGGCTAAAGATAGCCAGTTCCTTGAGCTCCATGATCTTCTGTGATGTCAGCCGGACGTAGCGCGCGCGGGTGTCGTCGCTGTAGACGAGGCTCTCCGCCTCGCCCAGCTTGGGGTCGAACTGGCGGTGCATTTCGTATTCGCGCCAGTAGAAAACGTCGCCGTACTCGGCAATCAGCGGCGGGCGGCGCGTCCAGTTGGTGCCGTCGAGGCTGGTCTCGACCTCATAGCGGCTGCCTATGACATTGCCGTGCAGGCAACCGAAAAAGGCGGTCATGCGGTAGAGGTCGACCTCGCTGCCCATGTCAAAGGTGACACTATCCTGCTCGTTGGCCATCCAGTGCGTCTGCGGAATGTGCAGGTCGCCCAGCCGGAAAAAGGCCAGCGCGGCGTACAGCACGGTAATCAGCAGCATGGGCAGGATGTCCTTGCGCGTCAATCGACCGCGACGGCGGCCGGGTGAGAACAGGTTGTTGGTGTTCGGCGACGGCAAGTCGTCGTCGCTGCGCTGGGTGATAAGGCAGTAGCGACGAATGTACCACACCACGAACAGCAATAGCGCAATGGGCAGCAGCAGCGTCAGGACTTGTCCCGACAGAAAGTAGTTCTTGACTTCCGTCCAGTTGGGCATGGGCGTTTCACTCCCTACTTGAGTTTTTCAAAAAAGCTCTTGCGCTTGGGGTGGCGGGTGTCACCGCTTGTCTCGTCAAACTGCCGCAGCAACTCTTTTTGTTTGTCCGACAAGTTGGTCGGCACCTCGACCTTGATGTGTACGATTTGGTCGCCCTTGCCGTGTCCGTGTACGTCGGCAATGCCTTTGTTTTTTAAGATAATGACCTTGTCGTTTTGGGTGCCTTCAGCCAAGCTGTGCTTAACCTTGCCCTCCAGCGTCGGCAGCTCCAGCTGCGCGCCCAGCGCCGCCTGTACAAAGGTGACAGGGTAGTCGAGATGCACATGGTTGCCCTCGCGGGTGAAGTAGGGATGTGGCCGCACCTGAATGGTAATCAGCAAATCGCCGTTCTGACCGCCGTTTTGCCCGGCGTGGCCGGCGCGGCGCTGCGAAATGGTCTGACCGTTGTCAATGCCGGCGGGGATTTTGATCGTCACGCTGACCTTGTTTTTTTCCAGCCCGTTGCCGCGGCATTTGGCGCACGGCTCCTTCACGACACGGCCCTTGCCCTTACAGGTTGGGCAGACGCCGGTGGTGGCCATGATGCCCAGCGGCGTGCGCTGTTGCATCCGCACCTGGCCGCTGCCGTTGCACTGCGTACAGGTCGGCGCGGCGGCTCCGTCCTTGGTGCCGTTGCCGTGGCAGGTACCGCAGGGCTCGATGCGGTTGATGTCTATTGTTTTTTCGCAGCCAAAGGCCGCCTCTTCGAAGCTGAGCATAATGGCAGTGCGTATGTTTTCGCCGCGGATTGCGGCGTTGGCCTGACTGCGACCGCCGCCAAAGCCACCAAAGAAGGATTCAAAGATACTGCCCAAATCAAAGCCGTCGAAGCCGCCGAAACCGCCGTATCCGCCACCGCCGCCCGCGCCAAAGCTGGGGTCGACGCCGGCGTGCCCCATCTGGTCGTAGCGCGCGCGCAAATCGGGGTCGGACAGCACGTTGTTGGCCTCGTTGACCTCCTTGAAGCGCGCCTCGGCGTGCGGGTCGCCCTGATTGAGGTCAGGGTGGTTTTCTTTGGCCAGCTTGCGGTAGGCTTTCTTGATTTCTTCGTCAGTGGCACCTTTTTTGAGTCCCAGAATTTCGTAGTAATCGCGTTTCTGTTCGGCCATTGGTGTGATTCCTCCGGTTCAAATGCATGGTTTTTTTGTGTTGGGGAAAGGATAACAATCCATTAAATTAGTATACCCGTCTTGACGCCGAGATGCAACTGCTTATTTTTCGATTGGCAGCGCCACTTTGTCCTTTCTGTCGAAGTAAAAGGCTTGCGTCCTGCCGATATATACATTATACTATACGCGAGTGGAGACATCCACCCGAAAGGAGTATGAACATGGCTGAATTAAAAGGATCCAAGACCGAGCAAAACCTGCAGGCAGCTTTCGCCGGCGAAAGCATGGCGCGCAATAAGTACACTTACTACGCGTCCAAGGCGAAAAAAGAGGGCTACGAGCAGATCGCGGCGCTCTTCACCGAGACGGCCAACAACGAAAAGGAGCACGCCAAGCTCTGGTTCAAGTTGCTGGAGGGCGGCGACATTGAGAGCACCGACAAGAACCTGAAGGCTGCCGCTGCCGGTGAAAACTACGAGTGGACCGAGATGTACAAGACCTTTGCCACCGAAGCCAAGGCCGAGGGCTTTGACAAAATCGCCGCATTGTTCTCGATGGTCGGCGACATTGAAAAGCACCATGAGGCGCGCTATCAGGCGCTGTTGGACAGCCTGCAGGCCAGCAAGGTTTTCGTCAAGGATGGCGAAATCTGCTGGGTGTGCCGCAACTGTGGTCACGTTCACACCGCCAAGCAGGCGCCGGCCGTCTGCCCTGTCTGCGCCCATCCGCAGGCCTATTTCGAACAGCTGGCGCAGAATTATTAAGCCACGCACATCATTTGAAAGAAACAACGGGACGGCCTCTGCTTGCAGAGGCCGTCCCGTTCAGCGTGTCAACAAAACTTGTTTTTTGGCACGCTGCAGACTGACAGAGAAGTGCGCAGGCAAAGAAACGCTGTCCGTCGGCGTACGATGGTACGCTAGGACAGCATTTCTGCAGCAAGAAAAACCATTGCGGCGCGTCGACCTTGTCGATGCGCCGCAAATCGTTAGCCGAGAATCAAAACGCAGCCTTACGTCGCCGTTTTCTCTCATTTCTAACACTGGTTTTAAGGTGCGCGCTTTTTTGACAGTCTGCGGGACGGCCTATGCTTGCAGAGTCCGTCCCGTTAGCTTTGGTGCTAGAACTTTCTTTGCTCCCGTTCAAAGGCGCGGCAGAGCTCCTTGAGCTCCATCAGGCCGGTCGTCAGCTGTTCGGCATCGTCCTCTGATTTACCGTCGTAAATAAAGGTCTGGATGTTGGTAACCACCTGGTTCATCAGCTCGACGTCCAGCTTGCGGTATTCGTCAAAGTTAATCGTCGTTTCGAACTCGCCGGGTAGGTACAGCTGTGTAGCGCTAACATCGTCGCAGCCGGTGAGCAGCAGAACCAAGAGCGCGCCGATGCCCAGCGTCAACAGACTGCGTCTTTTCATAAAAAACAACTCCTTGTTGCGGTCATAACTGAAGATAGTATACTGTTATTCCGTTTGTTCGTCAATAAAAACACTAAAATGTCGCTAAAGTGTAATCTTTCCCATCGCTGTATAAAACAACCAGCCCGTGGTGATAATAGCCGCGGAGGTGTTAACATTGAAAGGAGAACGAAGTACCCAACAGCTGTCAGGCAAGACATTTTACATCATCCTGCTGGTGTGCGTCATGGTGGTGGGCGGCTCGGCCTACCTGCTGCTGAGCATGGGCGGCAGTGACGATGACCTGACGCTCAAGGACCCCAAGGTCACGCCTTGGACCTTTCCCAGCATCGCGCCGACCGTCATGCCGACACAGCGCTTAGACGCGCCGGTCACGGCTACGGTTCCCGCCGCGCCGACCCTGCCGCCGACGCCGGCACCCACCGCGGCGCCGACCCAAAAGCCGGCGGCCACGCCAAAGCCGACGGTAAAGCCGGCATCGGAGGACACAGGCGACGGCGGGCACGCGGTGTCGTCGGGCAGCTTTTTTGTCAAGCCGGTCGACGTCGCGTTGCCGACGGTGTATGAGGATGATGAGTTGAGCTACAACGCCACGCTGGGCGAGTGGCGATTCCACGGCGGACTTGACATTGTGGCCGAGCCGGGCACAGACGTAGTGGCTGTCGCCGACGGCGAGGTGGCCAAGGTTGACTACGACCTGTTGCTGGGCAATCTCGTGGTGCTCAAGCACAGCGACGGGCTGACCAGCGTCTACGCCAATCTGGCCGACGAAATCAACGTGACAGCCGGTGACAAGGTGCAGGCCGGTGACGAGTTGGGCACCGTCGGCGCTACGGCGGCCGGTGAAGTGGTGCAGGCATCGCACTTGCACTTTGAACTCAAAAAGGATGGCGCGTTTGTAGACCCGTTGAAATACTTGCCCAAGTCATAGGTTGCAGGCGGCCAAAAGGCCGCCTGTTTTCTTAAAAATAGACGCTAGCCAAAGCCTGCCGGCTATGGTATACTAGCCTATCGTCAAAAACGGGGGGCAACGCAAATGAAAGCGAGCATGGAAAAAATTGTAGCGCTGTGCAAGGGACGCGGCTTTATTTACGCCGGCAGCGAAATTTACGGCGGACTGGCCAACTCATGGGACTACGGCCCGTTGGGCGTCGAGTTTCTCAACAACGTAAAAAACGCCTGGTGGAAGAAGTTTGTGCAGGAGTGCCCGTACAACGTCGGCCTCGACAGTGCTATTTTGATGAACCCGCAGACGTGGGTTGCCAGCGGCCATGTCGTCAATTTCAACGACCCGCTGATTGACTGCAAAAGCTGTAAAATGCGTCACCGCGCCGACCAGCTGATTGAGGCATTTGTGGCCGAAAAGGGCATGGACACACGCGTTGAGGGCATGTCCAACGAGCAGCTGACCGCCTTTCTCAAGGACAACAATGTCCCGTGCCCACACTGCGGCAAGAAGGACTTTACCGAAATACGCAAGTTCAATATGATGTTCAAAACCTTTCAGGGCGTGACCGAGGACAGCGCCACGCAGCTGTATCTGCGGCCCGAAACGGCGCAAGGCATTTTTGTCAACTTCCAGAACATCAAGCGCTCGACGCGCAAGAAAATCCCCTTTGGCGTGGCGCAAGTCGGCAAATCGTTCCGCAACGAGATTACGCCGGGCAACTTCACCTTCCGCACGCGTGAATTTGAGCAGATGGAGCTGGAGTTTTTCTGCAAGCCGGGCACCGACCTCGAATGGTTTGCCTATTGGAAGCAGTACTGCCACGACTTTTTGCTGGGTCTCGGCATGAAAGACGAACACCTGCGCCTGCGCGACCACGAGCAGGAGGAGCTGTCACACTACTCCAAGGCGACAACCGATTTTGAGTATCTCTTTCCGTTCGGCTGGGGCGAATTGTGGGGCATCGCCGACCGCACCGACTTTGATCTCAAGAGCCATCAGGAGTGCTCGGGTCAGTCGATGGAGGTCACGGAGGGCGAGGGCGCCGACGCTGAGAAGTATATTCCCTATGTCATTGAGCCGTCGCTGGGCGCCGGGCGTGTGGCGCTGGCGTTGTTGATTGACGCCTATGACGAGGAGGAGGTCGCCGACAACGACACGCGTGTCGTGTTGCGACTGCACCACGCCCTTGCGCCGATTAAGGCGGCCGTGCTGCCGCTGTCCAAGAAGCTGGCCGAGCAGGCGATGCCGGTTTACCAGCTGTTGGCAAAGCGCATGATGTGCGAATATGATGAAACGGGCTCGATTGGCAAACGCTATCGCCGTCAGGACGAAATCGGCACGCCCTTCTGCATTACCGTCGACTTTGACACGGCTGCCGACAACGCCGTTACCGTACGCGAGCGCGACAGCATGGAGCAGCAGCGTGTGCCCATCGCCGAGCTGGCTGCCTATTTGGAGGCCAAACTCGACTATTGATTTCGGGGGATGCCATGGCCACTTTCAAACTAAAAAAGAAGCACATTATTATTGCCGCCGTCACGCTGGTCGTGGTTGCGGCTTTGGCGCTGTTGGCCATCTGGCTGCGGCACTCTGACTTTTGGGACATTTTGACCCATAAAGACAAGCTGCGCACCTGGATTAAGAGCTTTGGCGCATGGGCGCCGCTGGTTTTCTTTGGCATACAGGTGTCGCAGGTCATTGTCTCGTTGATCCCCGGCAATGTCATTACCCTGGCCGGCGGTGCCATTTTCGGCTTCTGGCAGAGCTTTTTACTCAGCACGTTGGCCATTGTCGGCGCGGCGATGACCGGCTTTTTTGTCGTGCGCTGGATGGGGCACACCGTCATCAAAAAACTGGTGGGCGCCGAGATGTATGATAAGTACAGCGGCTACCTCAACAAGGACACGTCGGTGTCGCGTGCGCGCACCTTTATTTTAATAACCATGATTTTGCCCTTTTTTCCAGACGACGTCATCTGTCTGCTGGCGGGACTGACTGCCATCAGCAGCCTGGATTTTTTCTTAATCATCATCTTCACCCGCCCCTTTGGCATTGCGCTGACCTGCTGGGCCGGCGCCTATTCGGAGAAAATCCCATTGTGGCTGTGGATTGCGACCGGCGTACTGCTGGCCGCCGTCTGCGTGTTGGCCATTAAATATGCGGCGGTGGTCGAGCGCAAGACGCTGGAGAGCATGGGTAAGATTGAAAACTGGTTCAGACGGCTGCTGCGGCTTGCACCCAAACAGCCGGTCAATGAGACGACAGAAACAACCTCGGCTGTTGCCGACGGTGAGGAAACAACGGGAGAGAGCCATGAGCAGGACGATGACAGCCGAGAAACAAACGCCGGTGAGCGCGCCGACGCCGATGAGCAGCCGTAGCCGCATTAAGGTCGCGGCCGCGGTGTGTCCGTTGCGGCTGGGCGACTGTCGCGGCAATGCCGAGGCGCTGACAGGCGCGCTGCACGACGCGCAGGCGCAGGGCGTTGACGTGCTGGTGACGCCGGTGCTGTCGCTAACGGGTGCCAGCTGTCGCGCGCTGTATGGGCAGCGCCAGATGATTGACGACGCACTGGCAGGCCTGCGCGCGGTGGTAACCGCCAGCGAGGGCGGGCGCACGCTGTGCTTTGTCGGCCTACCGCTGGCCGACCACGACCGGCTGTACAGTGTAATGGCGGCCGTGCGCAACGGTTTGCTGCTGGGGTTGGTGCCGCTGCCCACGCACGGTTTTGACCTGTGGACAGGCGCTGAGTCGACGTTGCGCGTGTTGGGCGATGAGGTGCCGGTCAGCGCCTCGCAGCTGTTTGGCGAAGATTGGGACGAGCGGCTGAGTGTCGGTGTGGCCGCCGACAACGACAGTGACCGCGCGCTGGCGTTGCTGGCGCAGGGCGCGCAGATACTTGTCAATCCGTCGGCACAGCCGACGCTGCTGACCCGTTATGACAAGCGCGTGAGCGCGCTACGACGACTGGCGGCACAGTGGAGCTGTGCCATTGTCAGTGCCAACGCCGGTGGCGGCGAGTCAACTGACAGTTGCGTCTATGGCGGCGAGCGCGTTATCGTGCAAAATGGCGCGTTGCTGGCGAGAGCCGAAGCCTTTACAACAGGGCTGACGGTTGCCGTGCTGGACGCGGAGAATGAGTTGCCGCAACCAGCGGTTGCGGCGGCGAAAGCTTTGCCGCGCAAGCCGTTTGTACCCTCCGACCTTGAAGCGCTGGAACGACGCGTCGATGAGACGCTGGCCATTCAGGCGCACGGACTGGCACGGCGGCTGGCGCATGTCAACGCGCGGCCGGTGCTGGGGCTGTCGGGCGGCGTTGACAGTACCGTCGCGCTGCTGGTAATCCTGCGCGCGTTGGATATAGTACAGCGGCCGCACAGCGACGCGCTGATTGTCACAATGCCGGGCGCCGGTACGTCGACCCGCACGCGCGGCAATGTCGACAAGCTGGCCGACGCCTTGGGGTTGTCGCTGCGCGAAATTGACATTAACGACCTGACGGCGGCGCATTTGAGCGCCATTGGTCACAACGGACAGCACGACGTTACCTTTGAGAACGCGCAGGCGCGCATCCGGATTCAGCTGCTGCTCGACTTGGCCAACGCCGAAAATGGGCTGGTTGTCGGGCCGGGCGACTTGTCCGAGCTGGCGCTGGGCTTTACCACCTTTGGCGGCGACTTGACGGCACATTACGCCGTCAACGCCGGATTGCCCAAGACCTTTTTGCAGGCCATGCTGGCCGTTGTCGGACGTCGCACACCGGCACTGGCAGCGGTGCTGGCCGATATTCTGGACACGCCTATCAGCCCCGAGCTGGTGCCCAATCAGCAGACCGAGCAGCAGATTGGCAGCTATGAGCTCAACGATTTCTTTTTGTACCATGTGCTGCGGTCGGGTTGGGAGTCGGAGCAGCTGTTGTCGCTGGCCGAGGCCGTTTTTGCGCCCGACTACGACCGTGCGGCGCTAACGGCGGCGTTGCAGCGCTTCTACCGCCGGCTGCTCAGCGCGCAGTTCAAACGCAACGTCTGCTGCGACGGCCCACAGGTCGGCTCGATTGCGCTGACAGGCCAAGGCGCGTTGGTCTTTCCGTCTGACGCGTACGGCGCGCTGTGAGAGGGCTACTGCTAAACAGTTAACGAGAGGTGCGGCCTTTGGCCGCACCTTTTTGATTGGGCGAGTGCCACGGCTTTTCGAGGTAGGCGGGGCAGGCCGCGCTCTGATTGTCTTTACCTTGATGGAACAGGCGGCAGTGTCCAAACGGCACGGGCCGGTAATAGCGCGCGATTTTGATGTAGTGCAAGTAAAAGAAGCCGCAGTTGAAGCAGCAAGGCCGCAGTTTCATGGTGATCACCCACTGGATAGCATATACTATATAGTCACTATTTGCAACCAATTGATTTAAGATGGTGACCATTATAGAATTGTAGCATCAAGAGGGAGGGATCGAGATGGCAGAACCGTTTTTAAAAAACCGTACTCGCTTTACCTCATCCCTGAAGAATGAGCTGGTGGGGCCTTTGGATCGGCTGGCCAAGGATACGCGCATCCCCAAATCGCGGCTGCTCGACATTGCTATTGAGGATTTGCTCAAAAAATACAATGTCGAGTACGACGATGCGACCAAATAGCGGCCGCTGCCCGTAACAGGGCAGCGGTTTTTTGTAACCCTTTTGTCACTTGCCATTTATGTGGCAGATTGGTATAATGTGCATAATATTTACAGAAGGACGGTGAGTGTTTTGGAGCCTATTTTGAATGATAAATCCGGGCTGATGGAGTTTGGTTATCGCTATACCGAGCTGGACAAGCCCAATTTGTTCCGTAATATGTATCCCTACAACGAAATCCCGCGACTTATTTTTAACCAGCGCATTGTTCCCATGAACCTGCCGAAGAAAATCAGCATTACCGACACCACGTTCCGCGACGGGCAACAGGCGCGCTCGCCGTATACCGTTGAGGAAATCGCGCATCTGTTTGACCTGCTGCACAAGCTGGACAACGGACAGGGCGTCATCACTCAGTCGGAATTTTTCCTCTACTCGCAGAAAGACCGCGACGCGGTTATTGCCTGCCGCGAGAAGGGCTACCAGTTCCCTGAGGTCACCTCGTGGATCCGCGCCAACAAAAATGACTTCCAGCTGGTTAAGGATATGGAAATCAAGGAGACGGGCATTTTGGTGTCCTGCTCCGACTACCATATCTTCAACAAGATGAAATGGACACGCTCCGAGGCGCTGAAGAATTATCTGGCCATCGTCGAGGCGGCGCTGGAGGCCGGCATTCGGCCGCGCTGCCACTTTGAGGACATTACACGCGCCGATTTCTTTGGTTTCGTGCTGCCCTTTGCCGAAAAACTGATGGATTTGATGAAGCAGTCGGGCATTCCGGTCAAGATTCGCGCCTGCGACACACTGGGGCTGGGTACATACATCCCCGGCGTCGTGCTGCCGCGCAGTGTGCAGCAGATTATCTACGGCCTGACCAACTATTCGGGCGTACCCAGCGAAATGATTGAGTGGCACGGCCACAACGACTTCTACAACGCCGTGCCCAACGCCGTGACGGCGTGGCTGTACGGCGCGTCGGCCATCAACACCTCGCTGCTGGGCATCGGTGAGCGCACCGGAAACACGCCGTTGGAGGCCATGTGCATTGAGTACTGCCAGCTCAAGGGCGGTGACGGCGGCCTTAACCTCAAGGTCATTACCGAGATTGCCGAGTACTTTGAAAACCACCTCAACTACGAGAGTCCGCCGCGCACACCCTTTGTCGGCCGCGCCTTTAACGCCACGCGCGCCGGCATCCATGCCGACGGACTGCTCAAGGACGAGGAGATTTACAACATCTTTAACACGACCGACATTCTCGGCCGCCCACCCATCGTTGTCATCGACAGCCATTCGGGGCTGGCCGGTCTGGCGGCGTGGATTAACACCTATTACTCGCTGGCCGGCGACGACGTCATCGACAAGCGCGACGAGCGCATCGGCCAGATGAAGGCATGGGTCGACAACGAGTATGCCGGTGGCCGCAACACCGTTATCGGTGACGCCGAGCTGGAAAGCCTGGTCAGTCAATATCTGCCCGAGCTGCTCACCATGCGCGAGTCGCGCGGCGAGTAAAATCGTATTACACAACAAGACCGCTGCCATCGCAGCGGTCTTGTTCAGACTGTCAAAGAAGCGCGCACCGTAAAACCAGCGTCAGAATAGAGAGGACGCGGTGACGTAAGGCTGCGTTATGATACTCGGCTAATGATTTGCGGCGCATCGACAAGATCGCTGCGCCGCAATGGTTTTACTTGCTGCAGAAACGCTGTCCTAGCGTACCATCGTACGCCGACGGACAGCGTTTCTTTGCCTGCGCACGTCTTTGTCAGTCTGCAGCGTGCCAAAAAACAAGTTTTTCAGTCGGTCGAAATTTGAAGCCAACCGCTACTATAGTCGAAGAAAATTGTTCGGGTACTGAAATGGCCGTCCTTAAAGCAGGCGGTTACTGTGATTTGGTCGCTCAGCGCCGATAGGTCAATGGTGTCAACCTGATATGACTCGTTTTGCTTTGCGATGGCCGTTTGCGATGGCCGCCAAAGCACGTTGACAACTTCATCGGCGGACGGGTCGGCAAATACGGTGCTGCCATCCTGCCACGGCAGCCGCTGCAAATTGTAAAGGGTAATGTTGAGCATGTCGCGCTGCGTCTCGTCCTGCCGCGCGACAAAGGGGATACGGTTGAAATCTAGCGGTTGATTGCGAAGCCGAGCCAGCTGCTCTTCGTCATCTGTCTCCAGCATAGGGTCCAGTTTTCCGGCGCGCTGCGCACCGACCAGCAAGGCAGTCAGTTCCTGTTGTGTGGGGTGCGCGGGGTCGGCCACACCTGTGGCGGGTAGTGAGACGTCGATGCGCCTCCATTTGAGCTGCAGCGACGCCGGCGGGGGGGTGAACAAGTCATACTGCAAATAGCCGTTACTGCTTTCATATTTTACCCATGCGATTGTATCGTCGTCGACGTAAAGACCGGGCAGGTATGACGAACCGGCCGCAATGTAGCTGACCTCCTGGCCGTCGACCGATTTGGTTTCGAATGAAATGCCGCCCAGGCGCTCGTGATAGGGCTTTGTAGACAGCGGCTCAAAAGTCCACGCCGAGTAAATTTCGAAGTCGTACTTTGAGCTGTTAGCGGGGTCGGTTTGCCACCAAAACGCGCCGTCCTTTCCAAACGGCCACAGCGCAAAGGCAAGCACCGCGGCGGCGGCCAATGCGCCCATTGTTGCCAGCTTGGGCCAAAGCTGCTTTCGCGGCTTATGAGTTTCCTCTGGCGGTGTTATCAGCACAGGCGACTCGGCGGGAAACTGGCCCATAACGCGGCGACGGAAGGACTCTGAGCCTTGGATGCCCGACATTAAATCGATGTAATCCTGCTTAGACATAGGACAAATCTCCCTCCTCCAGTATGGTTTTGAGCTGCTTTTTGGCACGCGTCAGCCAAGAGCCGACGGTGTTGGGCTTGCGCAGCAGCAACTGGGCCATCTCGTCGATGGTGTAGCCTTCGTAGTAGTGCAGGTAGATGACGTCGCGGTACTTGGGCGGCAGCCGCCACAGCTCCTCAAGCAGCGACTGCTGGTGCGGTGTAAATGGTTCTGTACCCGTCAGAGCTGTGGTGTTGCGGTGCCAGTAGGACTTTTTCAGGTTCTTGCAGCTGTTGACTGTGACGCGGATTAGCCACGCCTTCAAGTACTCCTCGCTATGAAACGGCGACTGCTGCATCAGCTTGATAAAGACATCCTGCGCCATATCCTCGGCGTCGGCGAGGTTTTGCGTGCGCTGAAACGCGATGCGGATAACCATGGCCGAGTGCTGCATGACAGCGTGGTTCAGCTGCTGAGCGCTGATGGTTGTTGTGCTCATCGCGTCACCCCCTTTTCACTGATAATACAACTCAGCTGAGCCTATTTGTGCGCGTCGGCAAAAAAAGCCAGCCGAGGCGCTTGCCTCGGCTGACCCTTGGGTTGCTGTCAGTTGTGGGCGAAAAACTCGTCCATTTCTATGAGCTTGGCCGGAATGTCGATGCCCTGTGGGCAGACGGCGCTGCACGCGCCACAGGCAATACAGGCGTCGTCGGCGGTTTTGTGCCGGTAGTAGCCGGCCTTGTAGTAGTCGTTGCCAAACAGTGCGTAGTTGTTGTACTTGCGCATATAGTCGGGTATTTCCAGCCCCACGGGACACTCAGGCAGGCAGTAGCCGCACTCGGTGCAGGGCGTTTTGACCAGCCGACGGTAAATGTCGGCCGCCTGCGCCAGCGTCTGCTGTTCTGCGGCGCCGAGCATACCGACCGCCGCGCTGTCAGCCAGCGCCAAATTCTCCTCCAGCTGCGCCATGGTGTTCATGCCGCTGATGACGAGGTCGACGTCGCTGCGGTTCCACAGGTAGGACAGCCCCCAGTTGGCGGGCGTGCGGTTAGGGTCGGCGGCACTAAAACAGTCGGCCATCGCCGGCGGCAGGCAGTTGGCCAGTGCGCCGCCGCGTAGCGGCTCCATAATGATGGTGCCCATACCTTTAGCGTGCGCAGCCACCAATCCGGCCTCGCCGGCCTGCAGTTGCGTGTCGACGTAATTGTACTGAATTTGCGTAAAATCCCAGTCAAACAGCCGGAGCAGCGTCTGGTAGAAATCGGCTGAGCCGTGGTAGCTAAAGCCAACGTGGCCGATGGTGCCGGCCTGTTTTTGCTTGGTCAGCCAGTCGAGAATGCCGACAGCCTCCAGCTGCGCCCAGCGCTGCTCGTCCATTGAGTGCAGCAGATAGCAGTCGATATAATCGGTGTTTAACCGTTGCAGCTGGCCGGCCAAGTGCTGCTCGACGTCGGCGATGCCGTTGCCCTTGAGGTGCCAGTTGCCCACCTTGGTGGCAATGTGCACCTTGTCGCGCAGGCCGTTCAAGGCTTGCGCCAGCAGCGCCTCGGCGTGGCCGTTCATGTAGTTTTGCGCTGTGTCGAAATAGTTGACGCCGCGCTCGACGGCGGTGCGAATCAAGCGGTCGGCCAGTTTTTGGTCGGGTCGGCCCGTCTCGTCGTCGGGAATGCGCATGACGCCGAAGCCGAGTGCCGAAAGTTGGAGACCGGTGCGACCGAATGAGCGATATTGCATGGGCGACCTCCTACTGTTCGTTGGGTTGCTTGACTTGTTGCGAGCGGAAAGGCGGTGGCAAATAGTGCTCGGCATCGCCGCCCGACAGGTACTCCATGCGCTCGCGCATGGTGAAAATACAATCTTCCTCCGAGCCGTAGCCCATGACAATGTCCTCGGCCAGCGCGCGGCACGACGGCGCGCCGCAGGACCCGCAGCCCAGACCCGGCAGGCGCCGTAGGATTTCCTCAATGCGCGCGTTCTTGGCCATAGAGTCGGCAATGTTGGCGCCCAGCGCTTTAACAGGCGCGGGTGCCAGTTGGCTGTGCGCGTCGGCGTCGGCTATGCTATCCAGCTTGTTGCGGCTGACCGGCAGAAACTTCATCAGACGCTTGATGCGCATCTTGGCGGCAAAGGGGTTCTCGACCGTCAGGCAACCGCCGACACAGCCCTGCGTGCAGGCGTTCATTTCGACGTATTCGACCTCGGGCAGCATACCGTCCTCGATATCCTCAAGGATGTCAATGACGTTTTCCATGCCGTCGACAGCAATGTAGCGGTCGTTGAGCAGTGCTGCGCACTCGCCGCCCGTGGCGGCCCAGCCAACGCCCATCAGGCCGGTGGTCGTCAGCCCGGTCGGCGCGCCGACATGCTTCATCGCCGACAGCAGCTTGAGATAGACTTCGGACAGCGACAATGCGCCGTCGACAACGGGTGCGTCAAGCCCGAGCGGGCTGTGGCAGGCCGTGACCTTGGCCGGGCAGGGTGTGATAAAGAAAATGCCGATGTCCTCAGGCGCCAGTCCCGTGCGCGCAACCGCCTCCCGGCGCGCGCGAATGGCGGCCAGGTCGACGGGCGCCAGCACCGGCGCGATGTGGTCAACCAGATTGGGAAAGCGCTGCTGCACAAGGCGGACAGAGGCGGGGCAGGCGCTGGACAGCACCGGCTTTTTAATCTTGCCCTCGCGCATGGCGTGGCGCGTCCAGTCGGAAACAAGCTCGGCGGCGCGCGCCACCTCGTAGACAGCGTCAAAGCCGATGGCCGTTAGGCCGGCCAGCACATAATTGATGTCCTCAAGATTGTGAAACTGCCCGTACAGCGCCGGCGCCGGCAGCGCGACGTTGTGCTTGAAGCGCTCGAGCAGCGAAAAATCGTCGCACACCGCTTTTTTGGCGTGGTGCGGGCAGACACGGATGCAGTAGCCGCAGTCGATGCAGCGCTCGCGAATAATGGTGGCCTTGCCGCGTCGCACGCGGATGGCCTCCGTCGGGCATTGCTTTATGCAGGTCGTGCAGCCCTTGCACTTGTCGCGGTCAAGTGTAACAGCGTTGAGCATAACACCCCGTCCTTAGATGATGTAATCGAGACAGTGGCGGTCCTGGGTCGCGGTATTGATGCGCGCGCCCACCGTTTTGTGGGCGGGATGCTGCTGATAAGCCGCCAGCGCCTCGGCGCTGGAAAAGCGGCTATCCAGCAGCAGGTCGACGTTGCTGGTAGCCAGCGGGTCGATGGCCACTGCCATGTCCAGAAGACCGTCAATGACGCCGACCAGCGCCTCCAAATCGCGCTTGATGTCGGCCGCCTGCGTCAACCAGTCGCTCTGTGCAAGATCGTCGCGCTTGCGCCAGCTAACGATATGTCGTACCGTACTCATGCTAATTGTATCTCCATTTCTACGCGCGTACCGACGCCCAGCTCACTGGTGACCTCCATGCGGTCGGAGTAGCGCTTCATGTTGGGCAGGCCCATGCCGGCGCCAAAGCCGAGGTCGCGCACCGACTGCGTGGCCGTGGAGTAGCCCTCCTGCATGGCGGCGTTGATGTCGGCAATGCCCGGCCCGGTGTCCTGCAGCACCATAACAATTTTCTGCGGATCCATGGTCAGGTCAATGGTGCCGCCGTGGGCGTGAATGACCATGTTGATTTCACCCTCGTACATACAAATCGCGACGCGCCGAATGATTTCGGGGTCGAGTCCGATGCGACGCAGTTGGCGCTTGGTGTCGCCAGACGCCTCGCCCGCCGACGTAAAGTTGTCGCCGTCGACGTCAAAATGCAAATCAAACCCCATCTCAGCTGTTGCCCACCAGACCGGCGGCGTAGAGCTTGCCGCAGGCCGGATACATGCGCAGCGACGACTTCATCACAGCAATGTCGCGGTCGGCGGCCAGCTTGATGATGTTCTCGTCCGGCTCCTTGCCGCGCACAAAGACAATGCACACCATGTCCATCATCTCGGCCGTGCGCACCACCTGCGGGTTGTTAAGACCGGTCAGCAGCACCGACTGGTCCTTAACAAAGGCCAGCACGTCGCTCATCATGTCGCTGCCACAGGCCGAATGAACCTCGTGGTCGAGCAGGTGCTCGCCGCACAGCAGCTCGGCACCCAGAATCTCCTTGACTTCACCAATTGTCATGGTTGGTTCCCTCACTTGTCGTAAAATAGGAAGTCGCGCTCCTTATTATATAGGAAAACAGCGGCCTTGGCAATTGCCAGTTGATGGTTGCGGCGTGGCAAAACGCCCCTCTGAAAACTTTTTTCTCTTTTTGCAAAAAAAGGCTTGACATTATGAGGGGTCGTTGCTATACTAGCAAAGCGCCTTGCGGGAAGCGACCTCGCTGAGAACCGGCAAACGCGCACCGCACCTTGAGAATTGAATAGCGGAACAAGAGAGATTTAGCGTTTGACACGAGAGTGTTGGGCGTACGAATCGCTTATAGTTCAAAGCACCAAAAAAGAAGAAATTGGGCAACTT
>JAVBPM010000011.1:0-10343 GCA_031549605.1 Oscillospiraceae bacterium
CGCAAGTTCTATTCCTTTGATGACTTTGCCAAACAACTCTCACTGCACAATCGTTGGTACAACCGCTTCCCCATGAAACCTCTCGCTTGGCGCTCTCCGCTCGTCTTCCTCCGTGTAACACATGTTTGACAATCCTACAGAACCGCTTGACAGCGTGATAAGTTGCCGTGTTATACTTAAACTGACAAAACCCATGACACCAAAGGGGCGATTGCCATGAAGCTGACCAAAAGCTGCCCTAACGGGCAGCTTTTACTTTACTGTCCCCAGTGCCTCTTCAAAATACCCCGGCAGCGGCGCGGTAAAGGCCAGCTGCTCGCCCGTCACAGGGTGAACGAAGGCCAGCTCAGTCGCGTGCAGGATTTGTGCGCTGTCTTTTTCGTTTTTGCGGCCGTAGAGCGGGTCGCCGACCACCGGGTGACCGAGGTGCGCCATGTGCACGCGAATTTGGTGTGTGCGGCCGGTTTCCAACCGGCAACTGACCAGCGTGTGCTTGGCAAAGCGCTGCAGCACCTCAAAATGCGTCACCGCCGGACGACCGCCGTTGATGACCGCCTGTTGCTTGCGCTTGACCGGGTGCCGACCCAGCGGCGCGTCGACGGTGCCGCTGTCGAGTTTGACCACGCCGTGCAGCAGTGCGCGGTAGACGCGCTTAACCTCGCGCGCCTTGAGTGCGACGCTCAGCGCCTCATGCGCCTGCTGCGTCTTGGCCACCAGCAGCAGCCCCGAGGTGTCCTTGTCCAGCCGGTGTACGATGCCGGGCCGCAGCACACCGCCGACGCCGGTCAGGCTGTCGCCGCAGTGGTGCAGCAGCGCGTTGACCAGTGTGCCGTCGGCGTGTCCGGGCGCCGGATGCACCACCAAGCCGCGCGGCTTGTTCAGCACCAGCAGCGCGTCGTCCTCGTACACTATGTCGAGCGCAATGTCCTGCGCTACTGCCTCAGACGGCAGCGGCTCGGGCCATGTCACGGTGAAGACCTCGCCGCCGCTTAACCGCTGGCCGGTTTTACACGACCGCCCGCTTCCGTCGACCACGTGCCCCTGCTCAATCAGCTGCGCCGCCGCGCTGCGACTGACGGCCAGCTGACAGGCCAAAAAGACGTCGAGTCGTGACCCGGCGTCTTTTTCTGCTGCGTTAATTGTCCTGTGTCGGTTCATCGCAAAGCAGCTCCTGCTCCTCGGCGGCCAGCTCCTCGGCGCGCGCGGCGCGGGTCGGCTGGCGGTGCTCCTTGTCAAAGTAGAAAAAGAGATAAATCAACAGGCAAATCGCGCCGATGGTAATGCAGATATCGGCGACATTGAAGATGGCGAAGTTGATAAATTTGAGTTCAAACATATCAATGACCGCGCCATGCAGCAGCCGGTCGAGCAGGTTGCCCGCCGCACCCGCGGCGACAAACACCAGACCCCAGCTGCCCCACCCGTTGTCAAACACGTTTTTAATCAGCATCCACAAAATAATAATAACCGCCAGCGATGAGATGATGACGAAAAACCAGCTGGCATTGCTGAACATACTGAAAGCAGCGCCGGTGTTTTCGGTGTAGGTGACGTCAATCAAGCCCTTGACCGACAGTAACGGCAACGGCTCGCCGCGCTCGTAGGCGGCCTTGCACAGCTGCTTAACCAGCCGGTCAATTCCCAGCAGCCCCAACCGCGCGACCCAAACCCAAGCCTTTTTCATCGCGCGCGCACGGCGTCGGCGCAGCGGCCGCACAGCTCGGGGTGGTCGGTCTGCGAGCCGACCTCGCCGCTCTGCATCCAGCAACGAATGCACTTGCCGCCGGTCGCCGGTGTCACGGCAATGCCAAACGCACCCTGCGTCACAGCGACGCCCGACACAATAAACAGCTGCTTCAGCAAACCCTCGCACGCCGTCAGCAGCGCAAAATCGTCAGGCTGGCAGCTGATGGCCACTTCGGCCTCCAGCGACTTGCCGATTTGCCCGGCACCGCGCGCCGTTTCCAGTGCTTTGTTAACCTCGTCGCGCAGCGCCATCAGCCGCTCGAACTGCCGCTCGGTCGCTTCGTCCAGCGCCCAACCGTCCTGCGGCGCGGGGATGTCGTTAAACAGTACCATGTCGGCGTTGTCTCTTTGTGCGTGCGGCAGACACTGCCAAATCTCCTCGGCCGTGAAGCAGAGAATGGGCGCCATCATCTTGGTCAGCGCGTCGAGAATCAAGTGCAGCACCGTCTGGGCGCTGCGGCGCGCCAGCCCGTCGGCGACGTCGCAATAGAGCGTGTCCTTGAGCACATCGAGATAGAAGTTACTCATCTCAACCACGCAGAAGTTGTGCAGCGCATACGCCACGCCATGGAAATCAAAGCTGTCATAGGCGTCGCGCACCCTCGCCACCAGCTTGTTGAGCTGCGACAGCGCGTAGCGGTCGATGGGCAGCAGCCGCTCGACGGCCACCGCCTTGTCGGGCGTGTAATCGCTGAGCACGCCGAGGATAAAGCGCGCCGTATTGCGAATTTTCTTGTAGTTTTCCGCCGTCTGCTTGAGCAGGTCTTTGGAAATACGCAAATCGGAGTGGTAGTCGCCCGACGCCACCCACAGCCGCAGCACGTCAACGCCAAATTCCTTGGCGACGTCCATCGGGTCGATGCCGTTGCCCAGGCTCTTGCTCATTTTCTTGCCGTCGCCGTCGACAATCATGCCGCAGGTGACGACCGTTTTATAGGGCGCGTCGCCATAGGCGACAATCGAGGTCAGCAGCGAGCTTTGAAACCAGCCGCGGAACTGGTCGTTGCCCTCCAGATAAAGGTCAGCCGGTCGGCGCATATGCGGGAAGGTGTTGAGCACATGGGCATGCGTCGAGCCGGAGTCAAACCAGCCGTCCAGCGTGTCGGTCTCCTTGCGGAAGTGGCGACCGCCGCACTTGGGGCAAACCGCGCCGTCGGGCAGCAGGTCGGCCACATCGTGCGTCAGCCAGGCGTTGCTGCCCTCGCTGGCAAAGATGCCGCTAATTTTCTCAATCGAGGCGTCGTTGATTAAATAACCGTCGCAGTCGCAGCACAAAAAGGCGGGAATGGGCAGGCCCCAATTGCGCTGGCGCGAGATGCACCAGTCGCTGCGCTCGCCGACCATGGCCAGCATGCGCTCCTGACTCCAGCCGGGCACCCACTGCACGCCTTTAATGGCGTCGCAGGCCGCCTCGCGGATGGCGTCGATGCTGACAAACCACTGCTCGGTGGCGCGGAAGACAATGGGGTCGCCGCAGCGCCAGCAGTGCGGATAGGTGTGTACAATGGTCTCGCTGGCCAGCAGATGTCCGCTGGCTTGCAGCGCTTCAAGAATGGTCTTGTTGGCCTTGGCGTAGTACTGTCCGGCAAAGGGTCCGGCCTCCTCGGTCAGCACACCCTTGCCGTTGACCGGCACGATGGTGGGCAGGTCATAGTTGCGGCAGACGATAAAGTCGTCGGCACCGTGACCCGGCGCGGTGTGGACACAGCCGGTGCCGCTGTCCATGGTGACGTGCTCACCGCAGATGACCAAGCTGTCACGATCCAAAAAAGGATGCGCCAGCGTCATGCGCTCCATCTGCTGCCCCTTAAAAGTGGCCAGCACCATCCAGTCGCTCCAACCGGCGGCCTTGGCGACAGCTACCAGCAGCGCCTCGGCGACAATGTAGCATACGTCGCCGACCTGCACCTGCACATAGTCGCTGCGCGGGTGCACGCTGACGGCCACATTGCCGGGCAGCGTCCAGGTCGTGGTCGTCCAGATGACGACGTAGGTTTTGCGGCCGTTGAGCAGCCCGTTGTCCTGCTTGACCTCAAACTTGACGTAGATGGACTGACACTCGTCCTCTTTGTATTCGATTTCGGCCTCGGCCAGCGCCGTCTGGTCGTGCGCGCACCAGTAGACCGGCTTGAGCGCTTTGTACAGGCAGCCCTTGGCGGCCATGGCGCCAAACACCTTGACCTCGGCCGCCTCGAAGGCGGCGTCCATGGTCAGGTAGGGATTGTCCCAGTCACCCAGCGCGCCCAGACGGATAAAGCCCTCGCGCTGAACGTCGACATAGTGCTGCGCGAAGGCGCGGCAGGCGTCGCGAAACTCGACGGGCGACAGCTTTTGCGCGTCCAGCTTTTGTTTTTTAATAATGGCACTCTCGATGGGCATACCATGGTTATCCCAGCCGGGCGTATTGGGCGCCTGAAAGCCGACCATGTTTTTATAGCGCACGACAATATCCTTGAGGATTTTGTTCAGCGCGTGTCCGGCGTGAATTTCGCCATTGGAAAAGGGCGGGCCGTCGTGCATAATGTACGACGGCTTGCCCTCATTGTGTTTCATCAGTTGCTGGTAGACGTTGTTTTGCTGCCACGAGGCCAGCCACACCGGCTCGCGCTGCGGCAGACCGCCGCGCATGGGAAACTCGGTCTGCGGCAAATTGACTGTGCTATTGTAATCCACAGTGCTTACTCCTTCAACGGCTCGGAACCGAAGCCTTTATTTGTTGGCGGTGGGATCGTAGTTTTTGCCAAACGACAGCGCGTCGTAGTCGATTTTGGGCATGGGGTTGGCGGTATCCTCCCTGCCGTCCTCCATGGCGCGCTCGCCGCCGCGTAGCAGCCGCTGCAAAATGGCGTCAACGCCGCCGTTATCACGGTCGGCGGGCTTATCGGCACCGCCCAGCGCCTTATCCATCTCGCGCAGACGGTCTAAGGCATCCTGCATCATGTTGCCGCGCGGCTTGTCAATGGGCGTGGCAATCTTCATATCGGTATCGTCGTCGTTGGGCAGGCTGTCCGGCGCGGCCTTGGGCGACACGGCGGCGACAACCTCTTTGACAACCGGCTGGTCGACTTTGGGCAGCTCAGGCTTAGCCTCGGCGACCACGTCGGCCACCTTTTCGGCAGCGACGGGCAGGGGCGTCTCAACCTTGGCGGCGACATCGTCCACGACTGCGCCGACTTCGGGCAGCTTACTCGCCGGCTCAGTCATGCGCGGCTTGCGGCTGGAATTCACAACCTCGTCAAAAATGCTCAGGGTCGGCGTAAACGACTCGTCGGTCGTTTTATCCTGTGCCACCGGCTCGGCGGCAACGGCGGGCGCGACAAGCTCCGGCTTGCTCTCCGGCACAACAGCGGCTGCCGGCGCGGCCACAGCCTCGCTGACGGCGTTTTTGGCACCGGACTTAAATCCGCCCAGCAAATCCGACTTGACATCGGGCTGCGAAACCGGCACAACCGGCTCGGGCTTAAACTCGGGCAGCGTCTCGTAGCTGAGCTCGGGTAGCGGCTTACCTGCGACCTTGTCTGTGGGCAACGTCTCGGCAACGGTCGCGGCCTTTGCGCCAAACCCGGGCATAAACACAGGCAGTTCAGGCTTTACAGCGGCGCTCACCTTTTCGGCGACCGCGTCTTTCACGACGTCCTTGGCGGCAGCGTCGTCGGGCTGCGAGCGGATTACGCTGACAATGCGCCTGGTAGCGGCAGCCTCCTCGGCGGCAGCCTCAGCGGCAGCCCCGACCGGCTTGACAACGTCGGGCACCACCGGCGCGGCCTTGGCGGCTTCGGCGGCGGCCGCGCTGAGCTTGGCGGCGTCGGGCAGCATGGCGGTGTCAGCGGCCAACGGCTGGCCGTCGCTGTGTACAAAACCAAAGGACATGGTGTCCTTAATGGGTGAATCGCCAAACTGTGTCGACATCTTGTCGCCGATTTCCTTGGCCGTCTCTTTCAGACGGGCATCCAGCTTCTCGCGCGGGATGGGCTCCTCGCTGTCGACCTTGGTGGGCACAGCCTCCAGCTGCTGAATCTGGTGGTAAAACAGGTCGCGAATGGCGTTGACAAAGACGACGGTCTCGGCTTTGACATTGTCCAGCCGCTTCTCCTCGCGCGTAATGCGGTCGCCCAGATCGCCGACCTTGGCCTGCGCCGCCTGCTCGGCGTCGTCGATGATGCGCTTGGCCTCAACGCGCGCCTCCTCCAGCATTTTCTCGCTCATCTGCTGGGTATTGAGCAGCGCCTTGCGCATATTTTCATCGACACTGCGATACTGCTCGACAGTCGTCACCAGCGTTTTCAGCTTGGACTTGAGCAGGGCGTTGTCTTTATACAGCGTAGCATAATCGGCCATCAAGCGCGTGAAAAACTCGTCGATTTGCGCTTTGGAATAGCCGCGCATCGCGGTGTCAAACCGTTGGCTACTAACCTCATTGGGTGTAAGCATGGTCGTCTCTCCCTTTCTTTCCCAAGATAGTCGGGAAATTATACCATATAAGCAAGCAAATGACAAGGGTTAACGTAAAATGTCGACAGCATTCCGTCTTTTGCAACGGCCAAGCTAAGCCGACCCGGCTCACCAGCCGGTATACACGCTCAGTTCCTTATCCTCGTCAACGCGGTCAATGCGCCAATAGGGCGGCTCCTTAATTAGTCGAAGCGTCGCCTGATAGCGCTGGTACGGCCCATCCGACGTCGCTGTCTCGAAACTCATGCGCGCCGTGGCCGTGTCGTCATGCTCATAACGCAGCAGTTCCAGCGCATAGGCGTCGACCCACGGACTGCTGACGCCGGTCACCCAGTTGGGAAAGCTGTTGGTCAGCGCGTTGACATAGTCCTTTTTCAGCGCCTGCGACAGCATGGCGTACTGCAACGCGCCGTTGCGTTGCGCGACCCCTCGACCCCACAGTACGGCCGCCTGTGTCGGCGTATCGGCGCCCAAGTCCTCAAAGGCGCGCAGCATCACGCCCTGCCTCACCTCGCCATCGTTCGCCTGCGCCGCAGCCGGCAGCGCCAGCAGCATGGCAACAGCCAGCGCCCACGCCATTTTTTTCATAAAACGCACCCCTTTTTCACACTTTTTTAGTAGTCTGCCCGCGCCATCGACCGGCACCCGTGCCAAAGTTTTGACCGTCTGTATTTGCTTGCCAACGTGCCTGAAGTGTGCTATAATGCGCCATTGCGAGGTGAGTCACGTGGAAAACGCCATCATTTCAATTTTGGGCACCAACAACGGCCCCGATCAGCGGCCCGACGCGCCCGTCGAGCTGATTACCGACGGCCGCTTTTATAAGGAGGGCGACGCCTATGTTGTCGCCTATCAGGAGAGCGAGTTGACCGGCATGACCGGCACAACGACGACCTTTCACATTACACGCGACAAAATCACGCTGAGTCGCGCCGGCGACGTCAACACCCAAATGGTCTTTGAAAAGCACCGCAAGCACGTCTCGCTGATGGAAACGCCGTTCGGCGCCATCACGGTCGGCGTCTGCGCCACCAAACTCACCGACAACCTCAACGACAGCGGCGGCGTCGCCACGGTCGTCTACGACGTGGAAATCGACCACGAAAAGGCGGGCACCAACTCTATTGTCGTCAGCGTGAAAGGAGCCGTTTCATGAGCAATTTACTATCCGCCGCCTTTGACCAGTGCCAGTCACTGATCAAAACCGCCTACGATACCTGCGTGGCCAACGGGTCACTGCCGGCAGGCGCCGGCACCGGCGACTGCGACGTGCCCAAGGAGGCGTCGCACGGCGACGTGGCCTCCAACTTCGCGCTGGCCGCCGCGCGCACACTCAAGCTGCCGCCGCGCGCGATTGCCGAGGTCGTGGCCGCGCAGCTCAATTTGCACAACAGCTACTTTGACCGCGCCGCCATTGCCGGCGCCGGTTTTATCAACTTTTTCTACGGCGCCGGCTGGCGCAACGCGCTGCTGTCCGCCATCGAGCAGGACGGCCAAGCCTACGGCCGCAGCGACAGCGGCAAGTGCAAGCGCGTCAACGTCGAGTTTGTGTCGGCCAACCCAACCGGTCCGATGACGCTGGGCAACGCCCGTGGCGGCGTGCTGGGCGACGCGCTGGCGTCGGTACTGGAGGCGGTCGGCTACGAGGTGTCGCGCGAGTTCTACGTCAACGACGCGGGCAATCAGGTCGCCATGCTGGCGCAATCCATTCGCGCGCGCTACATCCAGCGGCTCAAAGGCGCCGATGCCATCGAATTTCCCGAAAAGGGCTATCACGGCGACGACATCTGGGACGTGGCCGACGAGTTAATTGCCGCGCGCGGCGACAGTCTGCTGGCGCTCTACGAGCCGGCCTGCTTGGCCGAAATGCTGTCCTATGCGCTGACGCGCAACGTCGGCCGCATCAAGACCGACTTGGCACGCTACGGCATCGAATACAACACTTTTTTCCACGAATCGGAGCTGCACAACAGCGGCTATGTCGCCGAAACACTGGCGCTGATTGGCGAAAAGGGGCACCTGTACGAGCAGGACGGCGCGACATGGTTCCGCGCCACATCGTTTGGCTGCGAAAAGGATGAGGTCATGGTCAAGTCCAACGGCCTGTACACCTACTATGCCGCCGACATCGCATACCACCGCAACAAGCTGGAAACGCGCGGCTTTGACATGGCCATCGACGTGCTGGGCGCCGACCATCACGGCCACGCCGTGCGCTTCCGCGCCGGTCTGGAGGCCATCGGCCTGTCGGCCGACCGACTGCAATTTGCGCTGTATCAGCTGGTGCATCTGGTGCGCGACGGCGAGACCGTGCGTATGTCCAAGCGCACCGGCAAGTCCATCACGTTGTCCGACCTACTGGACGAGGTCAGTGTCGACGCCTGTCGCTTCTTCTTCAACAACCGCAGCACAGACACCCATCTCGAGTTCGATATGGGGCTGGCCGTGCGTGAGGATTCGGACAATCCTGTTTACTATGTGCAATACGCCCACGCGCGCATCTGCAGTCTGATTGGCAAGCTGCAGGGCGAGGGCGTGACTGTCGCGCCGGCTGACACTGTCGACGCCGGTCTGCTGTCGGGCGAGACCGAAACGGCGCTGCTCAAAGCGCTGGCGCTCTACCCCTCCGAGGTGGCGACCGCCGCCGCCACACTGCAGCCCTACCGCATCAACCGCTATCTGATGGAGCTGGCCGCCAGCTACCATAAGTTCTACAACGCCTGCCGCATCAAAGAGGCCGAGCCGGCCACCCGCGCCGCCCGCCTCAAGCTGACCGACGCTACGCGCCAGACGTTGAAAAACGGTTTGTCGCTACTCAAGGTCAGCGCGCCCGAGTCAATGTAGCATGAGCAACATCACCATCTTCGACGGCCCCATCGGCACGGCGCTGTTTGCGCACGGCATGCCGACCGGCGAAAACCCAGAGCTGTGGACACTGGCGCACCCCGAGGTGCTGTCCGACATTCAGCATGGCTATGTGCGCGCCGGCGCACAGGCCGTTATGGCACCTACCTTCGGCGCCAGTCAAGTCAAGCTGGGCGCGCGCGCGGCTGCGGTCAACACCGCATTGGTGGCGCTTACGCGCGCCAACGTCGGCTCCGGCGTCGCGGTTGGCGGCGACCTGTCGCCGTTGGGCCTTTTTGTGCCGCCGTTCGGCGACACCGGCTTTGACGAGATGATTGCGCTGTACACTGTACAGGCCCAAGCGCTGGCTAACGCCGGCGTCGACTTTTTCTGCATCGAGACTCAGATGAATCTCTTTGAAGCACGCGCCGCCATTCTGGCGGTTCAGTCGTGTTCTCAAAAGCCGATTTGGGTCAGCTTTACCTGCGATGAGCAGGGCAAAACACTATCCGGCGCCGACATTGAAGCGGCGCTGGTCACCGTGCAGGCGCTGGGCATTGACGTATTTGGTCTAAACTGCGTTACAACCGACCCGCTGCCCTTGTATACGCGTCTGCGCCGCTTTGCGCGCGTGCCGCTACTGTATAAGCCCAACGCCGGACTGCCCGACGAGCAGCTGTGCTACCACGTCTCGCCGGCCGAGCTGACCGCGCCATTGCCGGCGCTGACGGCACTGGGCGTCACTCACTTTGGCGGCTGCTGCGGTTGCACCGCCGACCATCTGGCCGCCATGTCTGAAGTACTGCGCGGCATCGAATCCGCCGACCCCTGCCCCGCCTACGCCGACGGCGTAACCGCCGACAGCCGCCGCGTCTACCTCGCCGATGCCCCCGACGGCGATTACTTCACCGTCACCGACAACGCCTCACTGGCCACACTGGCCGAGGAGCAGTTCCTATGCGAAGGCCCGGCCGTCATCGCCACCCACCCCGACAAAAAAGCCGCCGTACAAAAAAACTACCACGGCATACCCCGCTTTCGCTGACAAGACACCTCAGCCAACAAGTCAACAGATGTCTCCGTAGCGCAGTGGATAGAGCACTCGCCTCCTAATATTCGGTTCGTTCGATTTTAAAACAGCATATCTATGCAATAAAAACGAATAAGCCCCCTTAGTTAAATGGATATAACAGTCCCCTCCTAAGGGACAATTATCAGTTCAATTCTGGTAGGGGGTGCCACCGAAAAGCTGATGAACACTGTGTTTGTCAGCTTTTTGATTTCTCGAGACATTGCAACTC
>JAVBPM010000057.1:0-10638 GCA_031549605.1 Oscillospiraceae bacterium
AGCCGTTTGGTGTACGCGTCCACCACAAAGCTGGGCAACTCCAGCGCATAGAGCAAAATCGAATCGGCCGTTTCTTCGCCCACGCCCTTGCAGGCCAGCAGCTGACGCCGCAACTCGGGAAGCGGCATGCGTCGCGTCGCCTCGGTGCTGTAATCGTACTGGGCAAACCACGCCGTTACGGTTTTGAGGTAAACGGCTTTCTGGTTGAAAAACCCGGCGGGACGGATTAAATCCACCAGCTCGGCGATCGGCAGCCGTTCGACTAGCTGAGGCGTCAACGCCCCGTTAAAATTCGCTAGCGCCTTTTCCACGTTGCTCCACGCCGTATTTTGCGTCAGCACGGAGCCGACCATCACCTCATAGGGCGACTCGGCAGGCCACCAGCTCAAGTCACCATAATGCGCTTGCAGCAGCTCATACAACCGATTGGGCGTCATGAAATCACCTCACACGCCGGCTATCATACTACGAAGTGCGCCAAAAGGCAACAAAAAAGACCGGGTCACCCCGGTCTTTTGCGTAAAGGCATTTATTTTTTCTTAAACAGCAGACGGAACAGGAAAATCAGCAGACAGGCGCCGGCAATCGACAGCAGCACCGTTTTGATTTCAAACGAGAAGTCACCGCTAAAGCTGCTCCAGTCGAGCAGGGTGGCGATGAACTTACCGACAAACGCGCCGCCAATGCCAAGCAGAATGGTGATAATCAGCGAGTTACTGTCCTTCATGATGATGCTGGCCACCCAGCCCACCAATGCGCCGAACAACAGGGTCAGCAGAATGTTAACAATCACGCAAACAACTCCTTTTTCCGTGCGTACGTTCCCAGAACGCCGTTGGTTCACTATATCACGGCACAAAACAAGCGGCAAGCGACGCCACACAAACGTAATGACTTGTTAATAATTGTTAACAAGTGGCGAAAGCCGTCAGTTGAGTTCGACGATGGCCTTGTAGGCCTTGTAGGTCATATAGCAGGCGACCTTGCTCACCAACTCAACCGGCGCGTGCATGGACAGCACGGGCACACCGGCATCCACAACCTCAATGTTGCGCTCGGCCAGATAAACCGCCACGGTGCCGCCGCCGCCCTGGTCGACCTTGCCCAGCTCGGTTGTCTGCCACAGCACCTCGCCCTTGTCAAACAGCGCGCGCAGCTTGGCCATGGTTTCGGCGCCGGCGTCGGACGTGCCGCCCTTGCCGCCGCGGCCGGTGTACTTGCAAATGGCGACGCCGTAGTTGAACTTGGCGGTGTTGTTTTTCTCCGACACCGACGGGAAGGTCGGGTCGTTGGCGTTGCAGACGTCGCCCGACAGGCAAAATGACTGGGCAAAGCAGTCACGCAGGTCAACGCCCTGTGTTTTGCACATATCGCCGACAAACCAGTCGAAGTACTGACTCTTCATGCCGGTCACGCCCTCGCTGCCGATTTCCTCCTTGTCGGCCAGCAGCGCCAGCGCCGTGCGTTCCGGCTTTTTGAGGCCGAACACCGCCTTGACGGCGGCATAGCTGCACACGCGGTCGTCGTGGCCATAGGCGCCCATCATCGAGCCGTCAAAGCCGACGTCGCGCGACGGCAGCGCCGGCACCAGCGACAACTCGGCTGTCTGGAAATCGACCTCGGTAATGCCATACTTTTTGTTCAGCAGTGCCAGCACCGCCAGCTTGACGCGGTCGCTGCCCTCCTCGCTGTCGGGTCGTGAGCCAATCAGCGCGTTCAGTTCCTCGCCGCTAATGCCCTCGGCCATCGTCTTTTTCATCTGGTCGGCCGCCAGATGCGGCAGCAAATCGGTGATATACAGCACCGGGTCGCCCGGCTCAAAGCCGACGCGGATGTCAACGCCCTTGCCCTTGCCGTCAAACACAATGCCGGTCAGCGCCAGCGGCAGCGCCGTCCACTGATATTTCTTAATGCCGCCGTAGTAGTGCGTCTTAAAATAGCACAGCTCATCGCTCTCGTACACCGGGTTGGGCTTGAGATCCAGACGCGGCGCATCGACGTGCGACGCCAGCAGGTTAAAGCCGGCGCTCAGCGGCTGCTTGCCAATAACGGCTAAAATAATCGACTTGGCGCGATTGATGGTGTACACGCGGTCGCCGGCTTTCAGCTTCATGCCCGGCTTGTAACAGACAAAGCCCTCTTTTTCCGCCAGCGCGATCGTTGTCTTAACGGCCTCGCGCTCGGTCAGCGCGTTGTCCATATAGGCGCGGTACTCGGTGCAGTAGCTCTCCATTGCCTTGACTTCTTTGTCGCTCATCACGTCGTACCCGTTCTTGGGGTTGCGCAGCAGCTTCTCCCTGCGCGCGTCGGTTTTCTTATCGGCCATACCTGTTCCTCCTAATCGTTTCCAAAAGTTCGGTAGCTTGTCTATTCAATGCGGCTTCATCGCCGTTATTGACCAGCTTGTAGTCGGCGCGCTGCTCGTAGTATGCGCTTTTTTTCTGCATTTGCATCTTAACCAGCGCCGTTGCCTCATCGCAGCCGTCGCGCGCCATGACGCGCTTTAGCCGCACCGGCTCGTCGGCCGTCACGACAACCGTGACGTCACACAGCGCGTCGGCACCGCTCTCAAACAACGCAATCGCCTCAACCACCGTGTCACGCACCGCCACCTCCAGCCGCCGCGCCACCTCGCGCAGCACCGCCGGATGCGTCAGTGCCTCCAAATCGGCCAGCGCCACGGCATCGCCAAAAACAAGACGCCCCAGCGCCTTGCGGTCAATGCCGTCGGCGCCGCCAACGCCAAACCGCGCCGCTATGTTTTGTTGCAAATCAATGTCACCAGATAACAGTTCGTGGTATATTCTATCGCAATTTATTGAATTGGTATCTAACTGCTCCCAACGTTCTGCCACTCTGGTTTTTCCGCTGCCAATCGGGCCGGTCAAGCCAATCACAAGCGGCTTGTCCGCCGCTTTTTTCAGCCGGTTGACCACGGCCGCGCCGCGTCCTGTCGGCTGTGGCATCCGCGCCAGAATGCGCGTCACGCCATCCTGTGAGTCCAGCCAGCGCAGCCCGTCAAACAGCTTGCGCGCCAGCGTGTCGGCATCGTTTTCATCGCCATAGGCGTACACCGCGCCGTCCAGCAGCGCCGCCTCGCTGTCAAAGCAAAGCACGCCGTCGCCGTCGCGCCGTTCGGCCTGCAACGCCGCCAAACTGTCAAACAACAGCAGCGGCACGCGTGGCGCGTAGTGGCGGTACTTCATGCCCGGCGCCTTGGGCGCTTGCACAACAATCGGTTCATCGGCCGCAAGGTCGGGCACAATGGTGCGCAGCTGCTCGAGCGACAGGCCGCCGCTGCGCAGCAGGCGAGGTGGGTTGGACGTGCAGTCGACAATGGTTGATTCGACGCCGACGTCGCAGCGTCCGCCGTCCAGAATACAGGCTATGCGGCCCGCCAAATCGTCATAACAATGCTGTGCTGTTGTGGGGCTGGGGCGCCCCGACACATTGGCCGACGGTGCGGCAATGGGTACGCCGACCCGACAAAGCAGGTCGAGCATCACGGCGTGTGCGGGATAGCGCACCGCTACGGTCGGCAGCTTTGCCGACACAATGTCACTGATGTGCGGCTGTTTGGGCAGCACCAGCGTAAGCGGCCCCGGCCAAAAGGCGTCGGCCAGCCGCCGCGCCGCGTCGTTGTGCAGCACCGCCACTTGACGAGCCTGCTCTGTTGACGCCACATGGACAATCAGCGGATTATCCACCGGTCGACCCTTGACGGCAAAAATGGAGCGCAGCGCCTGTTCATCGTCTATACGCGCCGCCAGCCCGTAGACAGTCTCGGTGGGCACGGCGGCGACGCCGCCGTCGCGCAGTACGGCTGCGGCCTCGGCTACATCGGTTGTCACGCGGGTATTCACGCGTCCTCGCCCTTCAGCTTTTCGGCCTGATCGGCCGTTACCAGCGCGTCAATAACCTCATTCAAATCGCCGTTCATAATGGCGTCAATCTTGTACAGCGTCAGACCGATGCGGTGGTCGGTCACGCGCCCTTGCGGAAAGTTGTAGGTGCGAATGCGCTCACTGCGGTCGCCGGTGCCCACTTGACTCTTGCGCGTGGCGGCAATGTCGTCGGTTTGCTTCTGCCGCTCGGCGTCCAGCAGCCGCGTTTTGAGAATTTTCAGTGCGCGATCCTTGTTCTTGTGCTGGCTGCGCTCGTCCTGACACTCAACCACCATGCCTGTCGGCAAGTGGACAATGCGAATGGCGCTGTCAGTTTTGTTGACGTGCTGACCGCCCGCGCCGCTGCTGCGGCACGTTTCAATCTGCAAATCAGCCTGATTCAGCTCAATGTCAACGTCCTCGGCTTCGGGCAGCACCGCGACGGTGGCCGTCGAGGTGTGGATGCGCCCCTGCGTCTCGGTGTCGGGCACGCGCTGCACGCGGTGCACGCCGCTCTCGAATTTCAGTCGCGAATAGGCGCCGGTGCCGTTGATTAAAAAGCAGACCTCTTTAATGCCGCCCAGCTCGGTCTCGTTGAGGTTGAGAATTTCGGTTTTCCAGCGGTTGGTCTCGGCAAACATGGTGTACATGCGGTACAGCGACGACGCAAACAGCGCCGATTCCTCGCCGCCAACACCGCCGCGGATTTCCACCACGACGTTTTTTTCATCATTGGGGTCGGTGGGCAGCAGCAGCACCTTCATCTTTTGCTCCCATTCGGGCAGCTGCTCGCGCGCCTCGTCAAACTCCACCTGCGCCAGCTCGCGCAGCTCGGGGTCACCGCCCGACTCTAAAATAGCGCGCGCCTCGTCGGCCTGTGTACTCAAACGCTGGTACTCGCGATAGGCCTCCACCAACGGCGCCAGCTGCTTTTGCTCCTTCATCAGCTTGGCCATCAGCTGCGGGTCGCTGTACACCTCCGGCTCGGCCAGCCGGTTTTCCGTCGCGATATATTTTTCTTCTACGCCGCGTAGCTTATCGATCATGCTTTTCTCCCCATTATTTCAAGTGCTTCAGTGTATCATTGCCCACTGCGCCTTGTCAATGCATACAACAAGCGGGGTGCTGCCGGCAGCGCCCCGCTTGGATACTCCTATGTTAACCCTCAATAAGTATGCGGATGTCTTTTTTATGGCTTTGGTACAGCTGTTCGAGATAGTCTTTGTAGGCAGACCTTAGCTCGTCCCGCTGAAACGAATCCAACGCGTCGGCAGACCACCCTTTTTCATTGATATACCGTTGATCAAACGCCTCTATATGCTTGTTTTCAACCATCAATGAACGGAGTGTCTCTCGTCCGTCTTGCCAATACTGATCTTCGGTAATGCCCGCACTGGCGCAATAGTCGGTTACGAACTGCATGGCCTCAGCCGATTGCGACGCGAACGACTTTTGTTCGGCAAGCGCATCATCCACTTCCTTATCCGACACGGCAAGGCCAGCCTGTGTCGCTTCATCTTCAATCATCATGTGCGTCAGTATCGATTTCAGCAGCTTCATGTCGCTATAGTCCGGGTCTTTTACTTCGGGGTCCTTCAGATTCTCAGCCTCTTTATGGTATTCAAAGGTCGATTTCAAAATCGCTTCGTCCTTGTAGTAAGCCACCGGCGACTCGCGCGACAACGAGCTTAACGATTGGTACTTGGCATACAAATCACCCGCCTCATTGGCTTTATTCTTTGAACTGACAGCATAGGCTGACACAGCGATTGCAACCAAAAGCAGGACAACAGCTACAATGACAAAGGCTTTGTTTTTTAGCATTTTCGCGACCATATCGGTTCACCCTTCCTTTTTAGTAATAGATGCGCAGATACTTTTGCACATAATTCAGCCCACCCACCATCATACCGCCAACATAGCCATCGGAATAGTCAAGCGTTCCATTAAGACAATAATACCGTAATTCTTTTGATTCACTATAGTCACTCCTGCCTCTAATTTCGGATACAACACTACTGAGCGTTTTCGTATATTTCTTACTCCCGTTTCTATAGTAATCAACAAACGACCCAGGCCCCACTATTATTTTCTTTCCATATGTACTGTCATAACTATATGTGCTCCGCACGATACAAGATTGCACTTCAAAAACACTGCCTGGTCCATACCGATGCAAAGTATAGTAGTACATTGTAATAGGAACTGTTAAGGTGAAAAAACCGCCCACATTGTTTGAACCATCGAGGTAGAAAAAAATAAAATAATCCGTTGCACTCACACTCGACTCGGCAAAAACATGAAATTTTTTGTAGGTGTTAAGTAGCATTTGCAGCATTTCTTCATTGGTAATCAACCCCGTCGGGTTAATTGTTCCATCCGAGTTGCCATTCACGATTTTTCGCAACACGAGTGCATTGGTCGCATCTCTCGCCCAGCTGGCTATCTTGCTATTATCAGAAAACGTTAGCAACCCATTGACCCCGTGCGTATCCAAATCGAAAGCAGACATGTATTTCAACATTCTATACAAAATGGTAAACGCCTCTTGCCTTGTGATGGCGTCATTGGGATAAAAACACCCGTTACTTCCGCCGACAATCCCATAGAAATGGGATCTTCGCACATCAGCATCAGAGCAATCGGAAAAGGCTTGTAAAGGACTATACGAACTGTAAGGGCGGCCTATTTTTTTGGCATAATGCACCGCCAAATCGGAGACAGCTTGCGTAAATCTCAATCGAGTAGCCTTTGCCTGATACCCACTAAACAAACTGCTGCGAATAATACCGATGGACTTCAATTGATTCACAGTATTTACTGCCCAACTAGATGGCGCATCAGCGGCAAACACAGACGACGAAGTCAACGCGATAACAACTAGTAAAATAATACCGCGCTTAGATACCGTTACCATAAACTACCAACCTCACTCTATCAAATACTATATCAAAATGCAAGCGCTACCATCAAATCATTCTCTACACCTTCCCTTCAAACAAAGACTGGCTATCACTAAAAAAGCACATAATATTTGAAAATTTGTCAGAATTTGTTAATCAAAGTCAATCTACCTGCCGTTTCTTTGACAATCGCCACGCTCGGCTACTTGCATTTTGCAGGCCAATTGACTATAATATATAAATTACCGTGAGGAGGTATTGTATGAATACACCCGACAGCCCGCGTCCCGTTCCTGAATTTGACCTGCAAACCCTCCGTCACAGCACTTCGCACGTTATGGCGGCGGCTGTGTTGCGCTTATACCCCACCGCCAAGCTGGCCATCGGGCCGGCCATCGACAACGGGTTTTACTATGACTTCGACCTCGACACACAACTCAAGCAGGAGGATCTGCCCGCCATCGAGGCCGAGATGAAAAAAATCATCAAGGAGCGCTTTGCCTTTACGCGCTTCACGCTGCCGCGCGCCGAGGCGCTGGCCGCCGTGGCTGATCAGCCCTACAAGGTCGAGCTCATCAACGACCTGCCCGCCGACGCCGAGCTCAGCTTCTACAAAATGGGCGACTTTACCGACCTTTGCGCCGGTCCGCACATCGACCACACCGGCCGCATCAAGGCCTACAAGCTGCTCAGTGTCACCGGCGCTTACTGGCGCGGCGACAGCAATAAAAAGATGCTGCAGCGCATCTACGGCACGGCCTTTGTCACCAAGGACGAGCTGCAGGCTCATCTGACGGCATTGGAGGAGGCCAAAAAGCGCGACCACAACAAAATCGGCCGCGAGCTGGAGTACTTTACCACCACCGAGTACATCGGCCAGGGGCTGCCCATTCTCATGCCCAAGGGCGCCAAGGTGCTGCAGCTGCTGCAGCGCTTTGTCGAGGACGAGGAGGAGCGTCGCGGCTATCTGCTGACCAAAACGCCGTCGCTCGCCAAGCGCGACCTGTACAAGATTTCGACCCACTGGGATCACTACCGTGACGGCATGTTTGTCATCGGCGACGCCGAAGACGAGGAGTCCGAGGTCTTTGCGCTGCGACCGATGACCTGCCCCTTCCAGTTTCAGGTCTACCTCGCGCGTATGCGCAGCTACCGTGACCTGCCCATGCGCTTTAACGAGACGGCGACGCTGTTCCGCAACGAGTCGTCGGGCGAAATGCACGGCTTGATTCGCGTGCGTCAGTTCACGCTGTCCGAGGGGCACATCGTCTGCACACCCGAGCAGGTGGAAAACGAGTTTGTCGGCTGCCTTGATCTGGTCAACTTCATGCTCGACACGCTGGGTCTGCGCGAGGACGTCACCTACCGCTTCTCCAAGTGGGACGAGAACAATCGCGAGAAATACATCGGCAGCGCCGACGAGTGGAACCGAACGCAGGCGCTGATGAAAAACATTCTCGACCACCTCAAGCTAGACTACGTCGAGGCCGACGGCGAGGCCGCCTTCTACGGCCCCAAGCTTGACATTCAGATGAAAAATGTCCATGGCAAAGAGGACACCATCATCACCATTCAAATCGACTTCCAGTTGGCCGCGCGCTTTGAAATGGAGTACGTCGACGCCGACGGACAGCGCAAGCACCCCTATATCATCCACCGTTCGTCTATCGGCTGCTACGAGCGCACGCTGGCCATGCTGCTGGAGAAATACGCCGGTGCGCTGCCGCTGTGGCTGGCGCCGACGCAGGTCGCCGTGCTGGCGCTGACCGACCGTCATCACGAGTACTGCCGCGAGTTGACCCGACAGCTGCAAGCCGCCGGACTGCGCGTTGAGCTGGACGACCGCAACGAAAAAATCGGCTACAAAATCCGCGAAGCGCAGGTCAGCAAGGTGCCCTACATGCTCATTGTCGGCGACAAGGAGCAGGAGACCAATACCGTCAGCGTCCGCGCGCGCGACGGCGACAAGGGCGCTATGACCCTACAGGAGTTCACAGCCATGGCTGTTCAACAAATTCAAAACAAAGAGAGGTAAACCATGAAGAAACTAAGTATTGGCCTGCTGGTCATCGCCCTGCTGCTCGGCATCACCGCCTGTGGCGGCAGCGAAGAGCCCAATCCCACCTCCAAGTACTCCAAGGCACCCGAAGGCGAAGTCACCACCTACAGCGATATGTACATTCAGGTGTTTGACAACTACATCAGCCAAAACCAGCCGCTTTACAGCGGCATGACCTACATCGCCATTGACACGGCCAAGCTCGAGCGCGTCAGTGCTGCCGACGTCGACGCCATTTGCAGCTACCTGTCCGGAAAATACAAGGTCGAAATCAAACGCGGATCGATGAACGACCTCGACGGCCAGGGTCTGGTCGGCGCCAACAAGGAACTGGCCGGCATCTTCCTAACCGTCGACAGTTGCCTGTTCCAAGACAAGACAGTGTCCATCGAAGGCACCATCTTCCGCAGTCAGGACAACCAGGCCAGCTACAAGAGCACGCTGACCTTTGAAAACAATCGCTGGTCGCTCACCGGCAGCACCCCGTTGCCCAAGGCCGAATAATCATCGCATCATAAAGCCGCGCTGCCAGATGGCGGCGTGGCTTTGCAGTCTGTCAAAAAAGCGCGCACCGTAAAACCGGTGTCAGAAAAAAGAGAAAACGGCGTCGTAATGCTACGTTTTGATTCTCGGTTTATGATTTGCCGCGCATCGACAAGGTCGCTGCGCCACAATGGTTTTACTTGCTGCAGAAACGCTGTCCTAGCGTACCATCGTACGCCGACGGACAGCGTTTCTTTGCCTGCGCCCTTCCTTGCCCGTCTGTCAGCGTGCCAAAACACACGTTTTTTGACACGCTGTAAAGCCACGCTGCCAGATGGCGGCGTGGCTTTGCTCTGCAGTGAAGCGGCGGTTAGCCGATGCAGACGTTTTCGTTGTCGAGTAGGTTGTACGCAATGCCGGGCGAGATGGACAACGGTGGAGACAGTTTGTCCAGCTCGAGCGGCTGGCCGCCCTCCATGGTGTAGTAAACATCAATGTTGTCAAAGTTCTTCTGTATGGACATGCACAAGCTGTTCATCATAAACCAGTTCAATGAGTCGACATCAAAGAAGTAAAATTCTTCCTTTTGGTCTTTGTCGCCCAGTCCACCAATCAGTGTGGACGTACTTTTCCAGTCGACAGTTATGGCGCCGTCGGCGGTGGTGGACGAGATGTCGAAATCCAAGCCGGTTCGCGCGGTCAGCGCCTCGGCGATGTGCTCGGGCGTCAGCGCACCCTCTTCATAGCCAAAGTCAATCTCTTGTATCGCGTCTGCGCCGGACACGGCGTATACGGTGCCGGAAATCATGTTGGGTTCGTCGGGTTCCGTTGGTTCAGTGGGTGGCGCGACAGTGACGGTTGTCTTCGGACTCTCCGTTTCCTTCGACGAATCGCAGGCGGAAACAGCCAAGAGCAGCAAAACGGCCAATACAATAAGCAGTGATCTTTTCATTGTGGCATCTCCTTTCATCCGGGACATCAAAACGGTATGCAACTGAACCTAATTTCAGCTTACCACCGGTGTCCGGCGTTGTCAATATTTTCCAGAGCCATAGCCATTCGACAAGCTGTTTCATTAGCACACACAAAGTATTGACGAGCGACCTGCGATGTGCTATACTTTCTATCGGTCGTAACGGCGCCATGAGGAGAAGTACTCAAGTGGCCGAAGAGGCGCCCCTGCTAAGGGTGTAGGTCGTGAAAGCGGCGCGAGGGTTCAAATCCCTCCTTCTCCGCCAAAAAGAAAACCTTAGAACTGCAATAGTTCTAAGGTTTTTTTGTGTTTAATATTGGTGGTTACGGTTGAGCC
>JAVBPM010000070.1:0-32198 GCA_031549605.1 Oscillospiraceae bacterium
GGACCCGTGGCATTTTGAACACCGGTCCCTCTACGTGCCGGAGCACGGAGACGTCTATCTCGGAAAGGCGAACACCGGCACCTACCTTGACGAACAGCCGACCGTGCCAACCCCGATACCACCAGATTTCTAACCACCCCACCAGCCGGGCGCATTGACGCCCGGCTGTTTTCCTTTTCACGCTATGTCGAAAAGGACCGCAACTGGTCATAGGCAAAGTGAACAGAGTGTGGTATAGTGGACAGTAGCATAATAGTGCTTTGTGTATTTTATAAAAATCACGCGGCAGCGTAAATACAGGGGGTCATATTTTGTCAGGCTACTACACCTTAGACGTGCCGGAGATTGTGAAGCAGCGAAAAGGCAACGACAAACAGCCATTCTCACATCAGAAAGATGCTTTTGCGGCACTGTCTAAAACGCTGCCCACGCCCATTGAAGGGTATAGAGGCACCTTGCTTGTTCTGCCGACCGGCGGCGGCAAAACCTTTACATCCATCAACTGGATTTGCAGAAATATCCTTTCAAAAGGCATAAAAGTATTGTGGCTGGCGCAATCCTCATACTTAATCGACCAGGCGGCAGACACATTTAAGAACGAAATCCATAATGCTGTGGGGCGAAACCATATCAATATGCGAGTCGTTTCCAGCAACACCACCCATTCCAACTCGGGTAGCATTTTGACTACAGATGATATTTTGATTTGCACAACGCAGACCGCCGTTAGTGCCTATTCGTCTGAGCAACTCGACAGCAAAGGTGATATCGTCTACACACCGTTCAGAAGATTCGTTGAAAGCTGCAAAGAAAAAGAGTTATTTATTGTTATAGATGAGGCTCATCATACGCCCGCTTACGGTTGCCGAACGCTTCTGTTATCCATCAGGGAGGAAATCCAAAACCTTTATATTCTCGGTCTTACCGCAACGCCCATGCACATGGACAAACGCATTAGCGGCTGGCTGAAAAACATATATGACAAATGGATATGCTATGAAGCCGATAAAAACATCTTGCAGGCAAACAAGGTGTTATCCGTGCCAAAATATTTTGAAAAAGACACCGGCATGGAGTTTGAAGTCGATGACGGTCTGTTTGACAGGCTGGTGTACAAACACAGAGACTTGCCGGAGGACATTATCGAAAACCTGGCAAATAATCATAGCCGAAACGACTTCATCATTAGCGATTACATAAACAATAAAAGCGACTATGGAAAAACACTTATTTTTGCCGATCGATGGTTTCAATGCGAGTATCTTTCAGAAACGCTGAAACGTCAGGGGATAAAAGCTGGGGCAGTGTATTCGGTTGTCACGGGACAGGACAAGGTCTTTCACGGCGGCAGCGGTCGGCGAAACGATGAAGAAAACCGCAGGGCAATGCAGGATTTCCGAGAGGGAAAACTTGATGTTCTGGTAAACGTAAAAATGTTGACTGAAGGCGTAGACGTTCCCGATGTCAAAACAGTTATGATTACACGCCAGACAACAAGCAATATACTGCTCACGCAAATGATAGGTCGGGCGCTTCGCGGCGAAAAAGCCGGAGGCGGCTCGGGCAAAGACTATGCCAATGTCGTGTTCTTCCACGACTCCTGGAAACGTCTCCTTCCTTGGGCCAGTATTGACGGCGGAACGGATGATACCAAGCCGGCAAAACAAGGTCGCAATCCCATGTCGCTCATTTCAACGCAGCTAATCAAATTGGCGACTGCCGACATCGAATTTGAGGGATTTGAAAACGCTTCATTCCTCGCTTTTATCCCGGTTGGATTCTACGGATGCGAGTTCACAATCGCCATTGAAGACAGCACGGAACAAGAGATGATTACCTTTGCCGAAAGCGTTATTGTCTATGAGTTTACAAAGCAGAAATATGAATACCTGCTAACTCATTTGTCGGGCGTTGACCTGACGCAGTACGCCTCGGAAAGCCTTTCCGACACCACGTTACAAGATATTTCGGAAACGCTTGCTTCCGATTTTTTTGCGCTTGAAACGGATAATTTCGATGGGCTTCTGATTGATAGCATTGCGAAAATCATTCGGCACATGGCGCAAAACGCAGTTAAGCCTACATTCGTTGATTTCCACGAGCGCGACCTTTATGATATGGACAAACTGGCTGACGATTTGCTGAACACGCCTCCGTTAGATGCTGACATTCAGCTGACCAATACGTTTAACGACGAAGGCTTATTGTGGCAGTTTCTCTACAAGGGCTATGATAATTTCATGGATGCCTATTACAAGTCGCAAAAGCGTGTGCTGTCCAAGAGAAGAGGACGGCCCGCACCTCCCGAAATTCAGCCAAACGATCCGACTGAAGAGGAATTGACAGACGAGATTAAACGGCAGGTATTTGCTCGTGATGGTTTTACATGCCTGTGCTGTGGGAAGCCCCAGCGCACGGGCGTGACGCTTAATGCCGACCATATACAGCCGGTCGCCATGGGCGGCAAAAATTCTGTTTCGAATCTCCAAACGCTATGCAAGCACTGTAACACCGTAAAAGGCGTCAATGAAATTGACTACCGCACCACAACCTCACCGCTGAGAAAACCAAAGGAAAAGTTGACACTGTTTGACGTTGCCGGTAGCGACGACGTTGAAAACGCCGTGGCACGGGTCGTCAATGAGTTCTATCATTGCAAGGCGCAATGTGAACTTAAATACCATGAGCGCAGGAACGGACAGCACTACTCGGAATGGGAAATCATTCTGTACGCCGGAAACAATCCCGAGTGGCTTGTCCCACATGCGCCAGCGCTTTTGAATTATGTGAATGGGCGTCTTGGATGGGATCATGTTTCAAAGATAAGCATCAGAACCTGATGTACACCCGGCATTTTTGGCAATCAAGTCAGCCTATACTAACCACCCCACCAGCCGGGCGCATTGACGCCCGGCTGTTTTTTTGCCATACTGGAGGGGTCATTGGTCACCTTTTAGCCGTTTCGGCTGTGTTAAGGGTAGAGGGATGTGAAAGCGCTTGGAGGCAGTAATTGACCGCAATTTGGCGCGTGTGTACCGCGTGGCGTTGGCGCGCACCGGCCATCGGCAGGACGCCGAGGACGTAACGCAGGAGGTGTTTTTAACCTTTCTGCGCAACCCGCCTGTCTTCCGCGACGATGAGCACGAAAAGGCGTGGTTTATCAGAGCGGCGCTGCACCGGTCGGTCAACGTGGTCACCGGAAACTGGCGCAGCAAGGTCGTTGTCGGCCGCGACGACCTGCCCGACCAGCCCGCCGCCGACGCGCCACTGCACGACGCGCTGCTGTCGCTGCCCCACGACGAGCGCACCCTGATTTACCTTCACTACTACGAGCGCATGGATTTGGCCCAGCTGGCCCAACTGCTTGGCATCTCCGCCGGTGCCGCCAAAAAGCGGCTGTCCCGTGCGCGCGGCAAGCTGAAAACTGTGTTAGGAGACCATGACGATGAATAACAAACGACTTGAGCGCTACTATCAGGCACAGCAGCCCGACCCCGCCTTGAAAACGTCCATTCTGCAGGCCGCCTCGTCTGACGGCCCCATGATCACCGCCGCACCGCAGCCGGCGCACAAGACGCTGCTCTGGCCGCGCATGGCCGTCGCCGCCTGCCTATTGCTCATGTTGGGCGGCGGTCTGTGGTGGGCAAACCGCAGCGGCCTGTTTGCCTCACACACAAACCGACCCGCCGCCTACGCCGCGCCCATCCCCCATGCACCGCATATGATTTACCGAAACGGTGTGGCGCCCGTCAACAACTGGGCAGCCGCTGATGGCAGCACCGGTTTTTCGCTGGCGAATGACGCCACCGGCTTTACGCTGACCCGCGACGACGGCTCGACTACGCGCTTTGACGCGCTGACAGAACAGCAACAGAGCCTGCTGCTGGCCGATGTCGATCGTGACGGCAACCGCGAACTGCTGGCGCTCGGCTACCAGCTGGTGCGCCAGTCGGCCGACAACCTGCCCGACACTGCCGACGCACTGCAGATTGTCTACACAAACGGCGACATGCGGTCGCGCATTTTTTACGACAACAGTCTCCGAACGTTGGGCACCTGCGACAGCTACGGCGTGCTCTACGCCTACACCGGGCAGTCAATGCCGCAGCAGTACAGCGCGATCTCGGTAGACGGCGACAATATTGTGTTGACAGGCGTCGACACCCCCGCTACCGTAAAGAAACTGTACGGCGACGAACTCCTATCGTTCGACCGCCCTTGGACATTGACGCTGCCGGAGCGTAACGTCACGCTGACGCAGCAGGATGATGCCACCATCACGGTCACTGACGCCGACAACAACCTGTTGTTCACCTTTGGCGGCGGCGCCCTACTCGGTTATGTCGTCAATCTGTACAGCTATGACGTCACCGGCGACGGCACCGACGACCTCTGTGCCACGGTGGCCGGCGACACGGTCACGCGACCGATTGCCTACGACATAAACAACAACGCCGTCTACCCTCTGCCCGACGGGCTGACCGGCGACGCTTGCTTTGGCAGCACCATCGACAGCCTCGGCCTCTGGCTTTCCACGCAGCAAACGAGTCTGGCACCAACGCCCATCGGCGTCCATCAGGGCGCACTCAGCGTTGCCGTCGAGATTTTCAACATCTTCATGTCCTCTCAACCCAGCTGGCAAGCGGCGCAGACCAACCCCGGCGTCACGCTGTCGCAAAACGACTGGCAGGGGCTCAAAGTGTCCCCCGGCGGCGACAAAGAGGATGTCGTCTTGGGCTATTGCCACAGCGTCTATCTGGCCGACCTCAACGGTGACGGACTGCGCGAAGTCTGCGCCACCGTGACGTTTGGCTCGGGCATCGTTGACAGCCGCATCGCCGTCTACGACGCCGCCAGCCATGAGAGCTTCGAGCTATCGGCGCGTACGCAGTATGACTATGCACTGACCGTGGTTGACGGACAGCTGTATGTCAGTGTTACCCCTTATGCCGACCAGCAGTCTGAAAACGCTGAAAGCTACCCCCTCAAGCTGTCCGACGGCAAACTGGTTGCCGACGGCTTTGAGCCGCCGACGACAACCCCGATATCAGGGACGGCAGACGCCACGGAAATCAAAAAAGTCATGGCGGCAGGCGACATGGTTGTTTCTCTCGGTAACCCCCATGTCACACTGCAGCGCGTCGGATCTACCATTGAGATTCGCACGGCGACGCAGATGCTGCTCGCCTTTGAAAACGCCGACGAAGTCTATGCGGCTGACCTCAACCAGGACGGCACGCGTGAGCTGGTGGCACGCTGCGCGATAACGACGCAGAACAATCTCGTCAGCCACGTTGTCAGCGTTCTGGATGTCACGCAACTCAAATGGGGCAGGTTGCAACAGCTCAACTACCAACTAACCGTCCAGCGTGACCGGCTGTGCGTCACCAGCGATGACAGCGCCGCCACAGGCTACCCACTGGCGCTGACCGCCGACGGCATTGTTGCCGAAGGGCTGTCCGCCCAGCCAGCTGTACCGCTACGTGAAGCGCCGTCCCGCGCCTTATCCGCCGCCGAACTATCCGCCCCTGAGGTCAATCCCAAAACCGAGCAAACGCCGTACGTATGACGGTAAATATCAACGAGTTAATTCTGAATGTCGACGACGCCAACCGCACCGACCAGACCGCCTACGAGATTTGGATAGACAATCAACGAAGCGGCGACCGCATCGTTTGTCCGCCCAGTCTGGGTCCCAGCTACACGGCCGAGCTGATGAGCGCCCTTTCCACGCAGACGAAGAGTGGAAACCACACCCTTTCCATAGTCAAGCATCTACTGAGCGAGAAAAACGAGGTTCTTTGGTCGTCCAAACCCTACACCTTGGACATCAAGCTGACCATTGACCCCGTGCCGGTGACCATTCACGACATGCGCTATATCGACCGCAGCAGTACGATGGAATCGACGCTGGAAAGCAATGACAGCCTCGATGCTGACTCGGCGTACATCATCTCCGTCATCGGCCAGTCCGAGCGCAGCACCGGCGGACGCTTCGACGGCTCACATCTGCTTTACAACATTGCGCCCGTCTCGGTAACGCTGCAGCGCTTCTACAACCTCACGCTCTCCGATGACACCCACGCATCAATTACCATGACTCTGCCGCAAAACCCGCGCTACACCAACATCATCGGCAAACCATAACAAAGCGGCTCCGCCATCTCTGGCGGAGCCGCTTATCATTTATATTAACTTATTACACTCAATTCAACGGCGGTCTGTGAATAGAGTCCGCCCTGCTCGTAGACGTTTTCCGCCTCGTGCATGGAGTCGCCGCTCGGCTCACGGTATGGCAGTCGCAACGTCACCTCTGCGCCGCCCTCCGGCTTGTTGCGCCGCTGCCACTGACCGCCCGCCAATAGCACAATGGCATCAACCAGCTCCAGCCCCAGCCCGGCCGTGCGCCCAATCGAGGGCTCGGCTGAAAAATCAAAGCCGCAGCCGTTGTCACTTACGGCAAAGACAAGCCACGTGCCCTCAACGCAACAGGACAGCGTAACAGCCTGCCCATCTGAGGCGCAAACGGCGTTGGCGACCAAATTGAGCAGCGCCAGTTCCAACTTTTCGGTATCCAGTGCCGCTGTCATATGATCATCTGTCCGGCATTCAACCGTCAGCGCCACATCCTTGAGCCGCGCGCCCATCTTGTCCGCCAACTGCGACAGGTAGTCGCTTAGCACTACGGCGCATGGCTTCCATCGCTTGGTCTTTTCGCGGTAATGCGTCAGCTCGTCGATGTGCGATACCAACCGCAGCAGCCGCATCGTCTGCATCTGCAGCGCATCAATGTGTCCCTGCTGCGCCTCGCTGCCGTTGCGCTGCAACAGCTGTAGCATCGTCGCTTGCGTTTGCAGCACCTCGCGCATGGCCACGCCCGTCGACGCCAGACGCGCCGCCACGCGATGATCGCCCCAATCAAACGGCATCGGCAGCAGCTGCACCAAAAGGACGTTCTCAACCAGCCGCGAGCTCAACATTTCACCGACACTCGGCACATGAAATAAATCAATCGGCGCCTGCAGCAGCTGGCTGGCCAGCGTCGCCTCAAACATGGCGTCCAGCGACTGCCCCTTCCAAACCACGCCAAAGTGGCGCCGCGCCGCCTCATTGCCGCACTGAACAACGCCGTCACAAACGGCCAGTGTTGGGTCGGGCGACGCCATCACCAATGCCTCAAGTTCTGTTTGCACGCTGCCGAACCCTCCCTTATTTCGCGTTTTTTCGACAATAATCAGCATATCGTGCCGCCGGCGTAATGTCAAGAAAAAAGCACGGTCAAACCGTGCTTTTCCATTACTTATTCTTCTTCGATTCCATTTTCATGCGCTGCTCGTGGCTGAGCACCCGTTTGCGCAGCCGCAGCGATGACGGCGTGACCTCCATCAGCTCATCGTCGGCCATAAACTCAAGGCACATCTCCATGCTCATCTTGCGTATCGGTACCAGCCGCAGCGCCTCGTCGTTGCCCGAGCTGCGCTTGTTGGTCATCTGCTTGCGTTTGCAAATGTTGACGACAATGTCGCCCGGCTTGTTGCAAATGCCCACCAGCATGCCGGCGTAGACCTTGCAGGCCGGCTCAATTAACAGCGCGCCGCGGTCCTGCGCGCCGTACAGACCATAGCTGGTGGCGTCGCCCGTTTCAAAGCTGACCATCGAGCCAAGGCTGCGGCGCGACAGCTCGCCCTTAAAGGGCGCGTAGCCTTCAAAATAGGTGTTGAGCACGCCCTCGCCGCGCGTATCGCTGAGAAACTCGCTGCGATAGCCAAACAGGCCGCGCGCCGGAATGACAAAAATCAAACGCATGCGCGAACCGACCGGCGTCATTTCCAGCAATTCACCCTTGCGGTTGCCCATCTTTTCCATGACCACGCCAACCGATTCCTCGGGCAGGTCAATGGTCAGGCGCTCCATCGGCTCGCAGCGCACGCCGTCAATGTCTTGATACAGCACGCGCGGCGGGCTGACTTGAAACTCGTAGCCCTCACGGCGCATCGTCTCAATCAAAATCGACAGGTGCATCTCGCCGCGTGCCGCGACGATAAAGGCCTCGGCACTGTCGGTCTCGCGCACGCGCAGGCTGACATCCTTGAGCAGCTCACGCTGCAGCCGGTCACGCAAATTGCGCGATGTGACGTACTTGCCCTCCTGACCGGCAAAAGGACTGTCGTTGACGCAGAAGGTCATTTCCACCGTCGGCTCGCTGATTTTGCTGAAGGGCAGCGCCTGCACGCGTGTGCTGTCACACACCGTGTCGCCGATGGTCACGTCTTCAATGCCCGAAAAAGCGACAATTTCGCCCGCTTCGGCCGACTCGACCGGCACGCGTTTAAGTCCCTCAAAGCGATAAAGATTGACCACCTTGGCCTGCTTGCGTTTGCCCTCATCCAAGGCGTTACAAACGATGTAGCCGCCGACGCGCAGCGTACCGCGCTCGACACGGCCGATGCCGATACGGCCGACGTATTCGTTGTAGTCAATCGCCGACACCAGCAGCTGCAGCGGCGCGGTAGCGTCGCCGGTAGGCGCCGGGATGTGGCTGAGAATGGTCTCAAACAACGGAATTAAATCGGCCCCCTCCTGCTCGGGCGTAATGGAACAAGTGCCCATTCGGGCGCTGCAAAAGAGCATTGGGCTCTCAATCTGCGCCTCGGTGGCGTCCAAATCAATCAACAGCGACAGCACCTCGTCGCACACCTCGTAAATGCGCGCGTCCGGCTTGTCGATTTTGTTGACGACAACAATCACCGGATGCCCCAGCTCCAGCGCACGACCCAGCACAAAGCGGGTCTGCGGCATGGGACCTTCGGCGGCGTCAACCAGCAGCAGAACGCCGTTGACCATCTTTAAAATGCGCTCGACCTCGCCGCCAAAATCGGCGTGTCCCGGCGTATCCACGACGTTGATGTGCGTACCCTTGTAGTTGACCGAGGTGTTCTTGGCTAGAATGGTGATGCCGCGCTCGCGCTCGAGGTCGTTGGAGTCCATGACGCGCTCCTGCACGCTCTGGTTCTCACGAAACGCGCCGCCCTGCGCGAGCAGCTGGTCAACCAGCGTTGTCTTGCCGTGGTCTACGTGCGCGATAATGGCTACATTGCGAATGTCCAAAAAAAAGTTCCTTCCCGTGTCTGAGAATTAAAAACACCAAATTAGTGTATAAGAAATACGCCCGTTTGTCAAGATATTGGCTTGTAACGCCGATGCTTTTTTAGCGTTTTGTCGGCTTTCCCGCATTTTTGCCAAAGCGTTGTGAGAAATGCGTTGTCGTTTTGACCAAAATTTTACTATATGCCCCTGTACAAATGCGCCAAAAGAGGATATAATACCCTACGGTTGAAACAACAATACACTATTGAGGAGGAACCCCACATGATTCAAGTTGGCATTAACGGTTTCGGTCGCATCGGCCGCCTCGTCTTCCGCGCCGGTCTGAAGAACCCCGAAATCAACTTCGTTGCCATCAACGACCCCTTTATGAGCCCCGATTACATGGCCTACATGCTGCGGTATGACACCGTGCATGGCCGCTACGACGGCACGATTAGCTACGACGACAACAGCATCACCGTCGATGGCAAAAAGATTCTCTTCTACGCCGAAAAGGACCCCTCGATGATTCCCTGGGGCAAAAACGGTGTTGACTACGTTGTCGACGCCACCGGCATCTTCCACAGCAAGGACAAGGCGCAGGCTCACATCGACGCCGGCGCGAAGAAAGTTGTGTACACCGGCCCGTCGAAGGACGACACCCCGATGTTCGTCATGGGCGTTAACGAAAACACCTACACCAAGGACATGAACTTTGTCTCCAACGCCAGCTGCACCACCAACTGCCTGGCTCCGCTCGCCAAAGTCATTAACGACAAGTACGGCATTGCCGATGGTCTGATGACCACCGTGCACGCCACCACCGCCACCCAGCTGACCGTTGACGGCGCGTCCAAGAAGGACTGGCGCGGCGGCCGCGCGGCAAGCGGCAACATCATCCCCAGCTCGACCGGCGCCGCCAAGGCTGTCGGCGTGGTCATCCCCGAGCTCAACGGCAAGCTGACCGGCATGTCGATGCGCGTCCCGACGCTGGACGTCAGTGTTGTTGACCTGACCGTCAACCTCAAGACGCCGGCCAAGTATGCCGACATCTGCGCCACCATCAAGGCCGCTTCGGAAAACGAGCTCAAGGGCATTCTCGGCTACACCGACGACGCCGTTGTCTCGTCCGACTTCATCGGCGACGCCCGCACCTCGATCTTCGACGCCAAGGCCGGCATCGCGCTGACCGACACCTTTGTCAAGCTGGTGAGCTGGTACGACAACGAGTGGGGCTATTCCAACAAGGTCGTCGACCTGATCTGCCACATGGCGAAGGTCGATAACAAGTAAGCTACTCAACCACAACAACTCGGAGAGGGGGCAGGGTTTTCCTGCTCCCTTTTTGCGTAAATATGAGGAGGATGAACTTGAATCAACAAGTTTTGCAGCAATTTGCCAAGTTAGCCGTCAATGTCGGCGCTAACGTGCAAAAGGGTCAGCCGCTGGTCATCAGCGCGCCCATTGAGTGTGCCGAGTTCGCGCGCCTGATTGCCGAGGCCGGCTACGACGCCGGCGCTTCCGAGGTCATCATGCGCTGGGGCGACGACGCGATGGCGCGCATGAAATACCTGCGTGCCGACAGCGCCGTGTTTGACACCTTCCCCAACTGGATAACCGAGATGTACCGCCAGTTTGCCGACACTAAGGCGGCCGCCATCCACATCTACGCCACCGACCCCGAAAACCTCAAAGGCGTTGACCCCGACCGCATTCGCCGCGCCAGCGTTGCCGCCGGAACGGCCACCAAATTCTACGCCGACCTGCAGATGGCCAACCACTTTCAGTGGAACATCGTCTCCATGCCCACCGTCAGCTGGGCCAAGAAAGTCTTTCCCGATAAAAGCGACGACGACGCCGTGGCCGCGCTGTGGCAGGCCATCATCCACGCCACGCGCCTGGAGGGCGACGCCGTGGCCAACTGGCGCGCGCACATGGCCAAGCTGCACGCCCGCAGTGAGCAGCTCAACGCCTACAATTTCAAGAGTCTGCACTACACCAACAGCCTCGGTACCGATTTGGTTGTCGAGTTGCCGGAGAACCACAAATGGATTGCCTGCGGCGAGCTGACCAAGGACGGCGTAGAGTTTGTCGCCAATATGCCCAGCGAGGAGATTTTCACGCTGCCCAAGCGCGACGGCGTCAACGGCGTGCTCTACGCCTCCAAGCCGCTGTCGCTCAACGGCACGGTTGTCGACGGCATGAAGTACACCATTGAAAAGGGCAAGATTGTTGACGTCACCGCCGACTGCGGACTTGAGCAATTGCTCAACGAGCTTGATATCGACGAGGGTGCCCGCTACTTTGGCGAGGTCGCCTTAGTGCCGCACGACTCGCCCATCTCCAACTCGGGCATTCTGTTCTACAACACGCTGTTTGACGAAAACGCCAGCTGCCACTTCGCCTTCGGCAAGGCCTACCCCTGCTTCACCGACGCCGACGACATCGACGAACAGACGATGCAAGCGCGCGGCATGAACGACAGCCTGACGCACGAGGACTTCATGGTCGGCACCGCCGATTTGTCCATCGTCGGCACAACGCAGGACGGCACAAAGGTGCCCGTCTTTGTCAACGGCAACTTTGCGTTTTAGCGACGACAACTCAGAAAAAAGAGCGGAGATCCGCTCTTTTTTCTGATAACTGAGGAGAAATATAATGCTTGCCCAAGCCATTCAAGCGTTGCAGGGCGACGTGCGCTGCGTTGTCGCCAACGGCGGCCGGCTACTGCACTGCGCGAGCGGCAGCGGTCTCAAGCCGCTGTGGACGATTTGTCACGAGCACGCCGCTGACCTGGTCGGCGCGTCTGTTGCCGACCGCGTCATTGGTCGTGCCGCCGCCGCACTGCTGATTGACAGCGGCGCAAGCGCCGTCTACGGCGCTGTCATGAGCCAGCCGGCCTACGACTGGCTGACCGCTCACGGCATTGCGGCCTCCTACGGCACGCTGGTACCCTTTATCGAAAACCGCGACGGCACCGCCATGTGTCCCATGGAGCAACTGGTCGCCGACGCGCTCACCCCACAGGAAGCTGTCGCGCGGCTGACAACGCGATTGCAGTAATCCAGACCAAAAGACGCCGGAGTCATGACTCCGGCGTCTTTGTGTATAATGCAGCTAAAGTATTACTCTTCGTTAATCGCAGATGCACTTGTCGCCGCGCTGCAGTGCGATCATGCCGGTGCGCGTCAGCTCGACGATGCCAAACGGCACCAGCAGGTCGTACAACGCCTGTAGCTTATCGCCCGTGCCTGTCATTTCCAGCGTCACGGTGGTCAGGCTGACGTCGACGATATTAGCGCGAAAGATGCCCGCCACCTCCAGTACGGCGGCGCGTCCCGCCTGCTCGGTGTTTACCTTGACCAGCATCAGCTCGCGGCCCAGCGTCTCGGTCGACTCCAGCTGCTCTATGCGCTGGACATCAACCAGCTTGGATAGCTGCTTTTTGACCTGCTCAACCACGGCATCGTCGCCGTCAACGACAATGGTCATACGCGAAATGCCCGGCCGCTCGGTGCCACCGACGGCCAGACTGGCGATATTGAAACCGCGGCGGGCAAACAGGCCGGCAATGCGCGTCAACACACCGGCGCGGTCGTCGACCAGTACGCTCAACGTTGTGTGGTTCATAAGCTTCCTCCCTATTTCAGCGCGGCATCCAGCACCGCGCACACCTTGTGGCAGCAACTCTGCACGTCGCGGAGATACATGGTGGCATATTCATAATCGCCACGCAGCAGGCACTCGTGCACATTGCCGGTATACGCTGCCAATGCCGGCATACTCAGTCGGGTGGCATCGGCGACCAGCTGCTTGGCCAACCGATCTGCCTCGTCGTACGCTTTTGTGTCCACAGCCAGCGCCAGCTGTTCGGCGGGGTCGGCGTCGACAAAGGCACGGCACAGGGTCGCCAGTGCCGCCTCGTCACCGTCACAGTGCGTCAGCGCCATGCTGTATACAAAAACCTGCGGATCAATGGCCGACCAGTCAACACCGTGTGCAAACACGACGCTGCCCGTCGAACGGGCAGTCGCGCTCGGTGCTGCATCCAACGCCTTTTGAATGGCCGACACCATCTCGGCCAGCATGACCGGCTTGCCGATGTGCCCGTTCATGCCCGCCTGCAGGCTGGCCTCGACATCCTCTTTGAACACATTGCCGCTCATGGCGATAATGGGCGTCTGTGCGACATCGCCCGTGAGTGCGCGTATCGCACGCGTTGCTTCACAGCCGTCCATAACCGGCATCTGAATATCCATCAGCACCACATCATACCCACCGTTTGCCACCAGCTCAACCGCCCGCTGTCCGTTTTCGGCGCCTTCGACAACCATGCCGGTCTCAGACAGCAACTCCTCGACTATAAAGCGGTTGATGTCGACATCATCGACGACCAGCGCGCGCTTACCGGCAAAGAGGTCGACAATTGAGGCACCGGCGGTCACACCGTCCAACTGCTGCGCGACCGGCAGCTGCAACACAAACTCGAAGCAGGAGCCCTCGCCCACACGCGACTCAACCACGATATCGGAACCCATCAGGTTTATAATCTGTTTGCTGATAGCCAAACCCAAACCGGTACCGCCAAAATTTTTGGCCGTCGATTTCTCAGCTTGCATAAAGGGCGTAAACAGCTTGGCCGCTTGCTCGTCGCTGATACCAATGCCGCTGTCGCACACCGAAAAGAAAACACTGGCAGTGCCGCACTCCTCACCGCGCGCCTCAATGTGCAGGCCGACCTGCCCCTGCTCGGGGGTAAATTTGACGGCGTTGGTCAGAAAGTTAATCAAAACCTGTGACAGCCGCAGCGCGTCGCCGGTCAGATAGGGCGGCACCTTGCCGTCCAGCTGCACGGTAAAGGTCTGCTGCTTTTCCGCCGCCTTGGGCGCGATCAGCAGCTCGATTTTCTCGACCATAGCGCTGACCGAGAAGGGTTCAAGACACAACTCCAGCTTGCCCTCCTCGATTTTTGACAAATCGAGCACATCGTTGATTAACCCCAGCAAATGGTCGGACGAGGTGCGGATGGTGCGAATACACGCCTTCAACCGCTCGGCGTCGTCATATTTATCGGCAATCTGCGTCATGCCGATGACGGCGTTGAGCGGCGCGCGCATTTCGTGGCTCATATGCGACAAAAACGCACCCTTGGCGCGACTGGCGGTATCGGCCGTCTGCTTGGCCGCCTGCAGGCTGTGCTCCAGCTCCTTTTGAATGGAAATGTCGACAAACGAATCGACCAGATAGGCCTTGCCGTTGATGGAAATACGGCGGCCGGTCTTGATAATGGGCATCTGCGTGCCGTCGCCGCGCACCAAAAAGCGCTCGTGCAGCAGCATTTCGCCATCCTTGGTATCGGCGTATGGGCACAAGTCGATTGACCGATGACACAGCTGGTCATAGCAACAGGTGCCAATCAACTCGCGGGCCGATAGCTGCAGCATTTCTTCAGTGCATTTGTTGACCATCTCGATTTGGTGCGTTTCCATATTGATTAGCACAATGCCGATGGGCGCTGAGTCAAGCACCGACTGAAACATTTGCGTGCTCTGTTGCAGTTTGTCGTGCGCGAGCGTCAGCGCATTGACGTCGCGCATCAGCGCCACGGTGCCATATTCGCTGCCATCTGGCATATGGAGTGGAAAGACGGTCATCTCCACCGTGATGGCGCTGCCGTCGCGGTGCGTAATGTAGCTAAGCCCCGTCCAGCTGCCCTTTTCAAAGACAGACGGCTGGATGACGTCACGGGCAAAATCGTCAAATCCATTGGCGTGCAGCTGATGTGTATACTTAATCTCAGGCGGGTTGGCGGGGTCGTAGCCCATCATGCGATAAGCTGCCGGATTAAAATAGACAATCTCCCGATCGCTGTTGGCAATGGAAATAAAATCGGTGCAACTGTCCAACATCGACGCCTTGATGTGACTCAGCGTTTCTCCGCTCAGCGTCTCACTCATCCGTGACCCACTCCCGTCGTTCATTCTTATGCGTTGGTGGCAATATCAGCGCCGTCGACCCACGTCGGCCGCACGCGCTCGTCGCTCGGCACGGCGCAGTCAATCAACAGCGACCCATGGCCGCGACCCGCCAACGCATTTTCCAGCGCCTCGGGTGTATCAACCGCGACACTCTTGATCCCAAACGCCGCCGCCAACGCCACGAAATCAGGCTGGCCGCTGCGGTCAATCTGGCTATGTCGACCACCAAAGCGCATATCCTGCCACTGGCGTACCATGCCCAGACAGCGGTTGTTCAGCACCAGCGTTGTAATGGGCAACTTGAGCTGCGCGACAGTCGCCAGCTCCATGGCGTTCATCATCAGACTGCCGTCGCCGGTGATATGCAGCACGCGCCGACCCGGACAGCCCAGCGCCGCACCGATGGCCGCACCCAGCCCAAAGCCCATTGCGCCCAGCCCGCCCGAGGTCAGCCAGTGCCGTGGCTGTTCCAGCGCCAAATACTGTGCCGCCCACAGCTGATGCTGGCCTACATCGGTCGTGACAATGGTCCGATTGTCCAACTGCCGTTGCACGATCGCCATTAGGCGCGCCATGCTACTGTCCTGCGGCAATGGCGGCTGTGCTGCCAGCTGTTGTAGCCAGTCGTCATGCCGTTGCGCCGCGACGCGCTGGCTCAGCGCCGCCAGCACGGCGGCGGCGTCGCCAATCAGCTGGCAGTCGACGCGCAGGTTTTTATTGATTTCTGCCGGGTCTATGTCGATGTGAACAATGCGCGGTTGACTGAACTGGCCATGCCCTTCGGCGGCTCGCTCGCCCAGTCGGCTGCCTATGCAGAGCAGCAGGTCGCAGCGGGCGACTGCCGCCGCCGCTCGCGGCGTGCCGTGCAGGCCGGTCAGCCCCAGTGACAGCGGGTGACTGTCGGGCAATACGCCCTTGCCGAGCAGCGTGTGTACCGTCGGCAGCTGCAGTGTTTCGACCAGTGTCGTCACATGCGCTGACGCGTTGACCGCGCCGCCGCCGACCAGTAACAGCGGTCGCTGCGCCTGCTGTAACAGCTCGACCGCACGGTCGAGCTCGGCGCTGTCGATGGGCGCGCTCGCCTGAGGCAACACTTCGGGCAGCTCCGCCAACACTTTGGCCTGCAACACATCGCGCGGAATGTCGACCAGCACGGGGCCGGGTCGACCCTCAACGGCAATGGCAAACGCCGTTTGCAGCGCCGTGCCCAGCTGGCCGACGTCGCTGACCAGCACGTTGTGCTTGGTAATGCCCATCGTCATGCCGACGATGTCGGTCTCCTGAAAGCTGTCGTGCCCCAGCCGGTTGGTCGGCACATTGCCGGTGATAAACACGACCGGCACACTGTCCATATAGGCCGCGGCAATGCCGGTAATCAGATTGCAAGCGCCCGGACCCGACGTGGCAATCGCCACGCCGACGCGCCCTGTGGCGCGCGCGTAGCCGTCGGCGGCGTGCGCCGCGCCCTGTTCATGCGACGTGGTAATATGGCGGATTGTTCCTCGTCTGCGATATAATTCGTCGTAGAGTTCAATGACATTGTTGCCTATATAGCCAAAAACAGTGTCGACACCTTGTGCCACAAGGCAGTCGACCACCAGTCGCGCACCCGTTATTTTTTTCACTGCCATCAACCTATCCCCTCCAGCACCGCGCGTGTCATGTCGTCGGTGCCGACAATCGGCAGCGACGCGTCGGCAATGTCAGCCGTACGGCATACCGCCAGCGCGGCGTCCACCGCCGCTTCGACAGCGCGCGCCTCGGCCTCCAGCCCCAGCGAGTGGCGCAGCAGCAGTGCCGCCGACAGAATGGCCGCCAGCGGATTGGCTTTGCCGGTACCCACCAGATCAGGCGCCGAGCCGTGAATCGGCTCATATAGCCCCAGCCGCCCGTCGCCCAGCGACGCCGACGGCAGCAGCCCGATGGAGCCGCTGATTTGGCTGGCCTCGTCGGATAAAATATCGCCAAATAAATTGCTGGTTACAATGACGTCAAAGCTGTTGGGACGGCACACCAGCTGCATGGCGGCGTTGTCGACATACAGCGTGTCAAGCGTCACGTCCGCGTACTCGACCGCCAGTTCGCCCACCACCTCGCGCCACAGCCGTGACGACTCCAGCACATTGGCCTTGTCCACCAGCGTTACATGACCGCGTCGCCGCCGCGCCGCGGCAAAGGCTACGCGCGCCACGCGAAGTATTTCCGACACGCTGTACTGCTCGGTGTCAAACGCCACAGCGCCGTTGTCGCGGCGGCCGCGCTCGCCAAAGTACAGCCCGCCAGTCAGTTCGCGTACAATCAGCAGGTCGGGCAGTGGGTCGCCCAGCACCTCGCGCTTGAGCGGGCTGGCATCCACCAGCGCCGGCAACAGCTTGACCGGCCGCAAATTGGCGTACAGCTGCAGCGACTCGCGCAGTCCCAGCAGCGCCCGTTCCGGGCGCAAATGGCCCGGCAGCTTGTCCCATTTCGGCCCGCCGACCGCGCCCAGCAGCACGGCATCGGCCTGACGGCAAACGTCGCGTGTAGCATCGGGCAACGGCTGACCGCAGGCGTCAAGCGCCGCGCCGCCGGCCAACACCGGTCGGAAGGCAAACGCATGGCCATAGCGCCGCGCCACGGCTTGCAGCACCAGTTGTGCCGCCGCCGTTGTATCAGGACCAATGCCGTCACCGGCAATGACTGCCACCGTCGCACGCATGGCTTACCTCCCGTCCTTCAGGTAGGCCAACAGCCCACCGGCGTCGACTATGCCCTGCACAAAGGGCGGTAGCGCCGCCGCTTGCAGCCGCTGCTCGGTTGTTAGGTTGGTAATCACGCCCGTCGACGCCTCGACGGCCAGCACATCGCCCTCGGCAATGTCGGCGGCGTCGTTGCACTCGAAGATGGGCAAGCCGATGTTGATGGCGTTGCGAAAAAAGATGCGCGCAAAGCTAATGGCTATCACGCAGCTGACACCGGCCGCCTTGAGCGCCGCCGGTGCGTGCTCGCGCGACGAGCCGCAGCCGAAGTTCTGACCCGCCACGACAATGCCGCCGTGCTCAAGCCGCGCGGCAAAGCCGGAGTCAATGTCCTCCATGCAATGGGCCGCCAGCACGGCCGGATCGCTGTCGTTGAGATAGCGCGCGGCAATGATGGCGTCGGTGTCGATGTTGTCGCCAAAGCAATAGGCTCTGCCCTGCATAGTTACACCTCCCGCGGGTCGGTCAGCCGACCCGTCAGCGCCGAAGCGGCGGCGACGGCCGGACTGGCCAGTATGATTTGGCTGTCGGCGTGCCCCATGCGGCCGACAAAGTTGCGGTTTGTCGTACTGACGCACACCTCGCCCTGCGCCAGCACACCCATATGGCCGCCTAGACAGGGCCCGCATGTCGGCGGTGACAGCACGCAACCGGCTTTTACAAAAATCTCGGCCAATCCCTCGCGCACCATCGTCAGATACACCTGCTGCGTGCCGGGAATAATCAAGCAGCGCAGCCCGCGCTTGACCTGCCGGTTTTTCAGCAGTGCCGCCGCCGCACGCATATCGCCGATACGCCCGTTGGTGCAGCAGCCGATAACCACCTGATCGACCGCCACATGGCCCGCCTGCGCCACCGTGGCGGTGTTAGACGGCAGATGAGGCAGCGCCACGGTCGGCTCCAGCGCCGACAAGTCGACAACCAGCACCTGCTCATACACAGCGTCGTCGCGCGGCTCAACCGGTGCGTACGCCGCGTCGGTCACCTGCGCCAGATAGGCGCGCGTGGTATCGTCAACGGCAAACATGCCGTTCTTGGCGCCCGCCTCAATGGCCATGTTGGCTATGGTAAAGCGATCGTCCATGCTAAGGTGCGCCACACCGTCGCCGAAAAACTCCATCGACTTGTACAGCGCGCCGTCAACGCCAATGCGCCCGATAATGTGCAAGATGATATCCTTCCCCGACACAAAAGGCGCCGGTTTTCCCGTCAATTCAAACTTTATCGCGCCCGGCACCTTGAACCAGCAGCGACCGCTTAGCAGCGCACCCGCCATATCGGTCGAGCCAATGCCGGTGGCAAAAGCGCCCACAGCGCCGTAGGTGCAGGTGTGCGAGTCGGCACCGACAATCAGCTGGCCCGGCAGCGTCAAGCCCAGCTCGGGCAGCAGCACGTGCTCAATGCCCGCCTGACCCTGCTCAAAATAGTGGGTAATCTGCTGCTCGTCGGCAAAGCGGCGCATCTGTTGGCACAACGTCGCCGCCTTGATGTCCTTGTTGGGCGCAAAATGGTCGGGCACAAGCGCCACCTTGTCGCGGTCAAAGACACGCGTGCCGCCGACCCGTTCAAAGGCGTCGATGGCGACCGGCGCCGTGATGTCATTGCCCAGCACCAGGTCGACGTCGGCCATAATCAGCTGCCCCGGCTCGACACTGTCCAGCCCAGCTGCTCGTGCCAAAATTTGCTGCGTCAAGGTCATTTCAGCCCACCCTTTCTCGCGTCAAGTACCAGACCACCGAGTCCAGCAGCGCGTCAAAGCTGGCGCTGATGATGTTGCTGTTGACGCCGGCCGTGCGCCAAAATCGGCTGCCGTCGCTGCTCTCTATCAACACGCGGACGCGCGCCGCCGTCGCCTGCTTGCTGTCAATCACCCGCACCTTATAATCGGTCAGCCGCATGGCGTCCAGATTGGGAAAAAACACGGACAACGCCCGTCGCAGCGCGCTGTCCAGCGCATTGACCGGCCCATCGCCCTCGGCACTGGCCAGCTCGGTGCGGTCGCCGACACGCACCTTGACCATGGCCGAGGTGTCGTTGCCGTTGTTGAGCGTCTGCCGCTCGCTCATAATCTTAAAAAACTCGACGCTAAAAGGCGCACGGCGCTTGTCGAGAAGTGACTCCACCATCAACATAAAGGTGGCGTCGGCGCCCTCAAAGCGCAGCCCATCCTCGCCCTTACAGGCGGTTGCCAGCCGTTTTACCAGCGCCTCGTCCCGTTCATGGCCGGGAAACAGCGCCGCCAGCTTGGCGCGCACCGCTGACTGCCCGCTCAGTGTGCTCAGCAGCAGGTTGCGCTCGTTGCCGACGCTCTGCGGGTCGATATGCTCAAAGCTGGTGCGGCTCTTGCTGACGCCGTCGACGTGCATCCCCGCCTTGTGGGTGAAGGCGTGCGCGCCGACATAGGGCATACGGTCGTCGGGCGCGGTATTGCACACCTCGAAAATCAGCCGGCAGGTCGGCGTCAAGTTGGCAAGCTGTCCCTCCGGTAGGCAACGGCACTGGTATTTGGTTTCCAGCAGCGCTACAACCGTAGACAGATTGGCGTTGCCGCACCGCTCACCCAGTCCCGTCAGCGTGCCCTGCACGTGCGTGGCACCGGCCTCGACCGCCGCCAGCGTGTTGGCGACAGCCAGCCCGCAGTCGTTGTGCATATGCGCGCCAATGCGGCAGCCAAAGCGCGCCGCCACCGCCGCCGTCGCCTCGGCGACCTCGTGTGGCAGCCGCCCGCCGTTGGTGTCGCACAGCACCAGCGTGTCGGCGCCGGCGCAGTAGGCGGCGTCCAGCACCGCCAGCGCGTAATCAGCATTGGCAATATAACCGTCAAAAAAATGCTCGGCGTCAAACAGCACGCGGCGCTTCGCGTGCGCCAGCACCGCAACCGTGTCAGCAATCATGGCTAGATTTTCGGCGGTGCTGACACGCAGTACATCGGACGCCTGCGCGTCCCACGCCTTGCCAAAGACGCTGACCGTCGGCGTTCCAGCCGCCAGCAACGCTTGCACGCCCGGGTCTGCCTCGGCCGTGCCGCCTTTGCGGCGCGTGGCGCCAAACGCCACAAGCGATGGCTTGATGGCCTCGTCGGCAGCGTCGAAAAACACCGTCTCGTCACCGCACGCCGACGGATTACCGGCCTCAATCAGCCCGACACCCAGCCGGTGCAGCGACCGCGCAATGGCCTGCCGGTCAGACAGCGAAAAGGAGACGCCGGCGCCCTGCGCCCCGTCGCGCAGCGTCGTGTCAAGCAACTCGATGTCCCGTAACATGGCGCACCTCCTCTGACGATGGCATAAGAATATAAAATTATACACCCATTCGCCGCCCTTGACAAGCCGTTTGCCTTGCAAACCCATTGGCAAACGGACAGCGATATGGTATACTCACCGGCAAGAGGTGATCTCAGTGCCGCAAGACAACAAATGGCTCCAGTTCTTCAAATTTCTTTTCTTCAGCCTCGGCGCCGGCGTCATTGAGTTTGGCACCTTTGAGCTGCTGACGCTGCTGCTGCCCGGCAACTACACCTGGATCAAGGTCGCCGAGGTGCTCTCGGTGGTACTGTCCTGCCTGTTCAACTTCACCGTCAACCGCAAATACACCTTCAAATCATGCAACAACATGGCGCTGGGCATGCTGCTCTACGGCCTGTTTTACCTTGTCATGGCCCCGATTGGCGCCTATTTTATCGTCTTTGAGATGAAGACCTTTGGCATGGAAAAAGAGCTGGCCAAGGCCATTAAAATGGTCATTAACTTTGCCTTCGATTACCTCTATTGTCGCTTTGTGCTGTTTCGTCCTTGGGGTGCAGCGCGGCAACACGACGACCAATCACAAAAAAGCGGCGAAATTTAACGCAATATATTGACATTGGCGCTGACTGTTGTACAATATAGGGTATTGTTGATAGAAACAGGCCTGCGTTGAGGGAGGATGCTATGAAGTACATTTTTATTACCGGCGGCGTGGTCAGCGGACTGGGCAAAGGCATTACCGCAGCTTCGTTGGGACGACTGCTCAAGGACCGCGGTGTTGAGGTCCGCTTGCAAAAATTTGACCCCTATCTCAACATCAATCCCGGCATTATGAGCCCCATCCAACACGGTGAGGTCTTTGTCACCGACGACGGCGCCGAGGCCGACATTGACGTCGGGCACTACGAGCGCTTCATTGACGAGAACCTCGACATCCACGCCGACGTGACGGCGGGCCAGATTTACTGGAAAGTGCTTAATCAGGAGCGCGAGGGCAAGTTTAACGGCGGCACCGTGCAGGTCATTCCCCACATCACCAACGAGATCAAGAACTGCATCCGCGCCGGCGCCAAAAAGGACACGCAGGTGGTCATCACCGAAATCGGCGGCACGGTCGGCGACATTGAGTCGCAGCCCTTCCTCGAAGCGGCGCGCCAGCTGGCGGCCGAAGAGGGCCACGCCAACGTGCTGTTTATCCACGTTTCGCTCATTGTCCATCTGGCCAGTTCCGACGAGCTAAAGAGCAAGCCGACACAGCACTCGGTCAAGGAGCTGCTCAGCATCGGCATCTCACCCAACATCATTGTCTGCCGCTCTGACATTCCCATTCCGGCCGACATTCGCAGCAAAATCGCATTGTTCTGCAACGTCGCGCCCGACTGCGTGATCGAAAACAGCACGGCTGACACACTGTACGAAGTGCCGTTGCTGCTGGAAAAAGAAGGACTCGACACGGTTGTTTGTCGCTTGCTCAACATCGATGCACCGCCGGCCAAGCTGACCTCGTGGCGCAAGATGATTGCCGACACCAAGGCCTGTGATCAGATTGTCAACATCGGTCTTGTCGGTAAGTACACCGCGCTGCAGGACGCCTATCTCAGCGTCGGCGAGGCACTGCGCCACGCCGGTGTCGCCAACAACGTCAAGGTGAAAATCCACTGGATTTCGGCCGAGGACGTCACGGCAGAAAGCGCGCCGCACCTATTCCGCGGCATTGACGGCATTCTCGTGCCCTATGGTTTCGGGCCGCGCGGCATGGAGGGCAAGCAGTGCGCGGCGCGCTACGCGCGCGAACACGACATTCCCCTCCTGTGCAACTCCATCGGCATGGAAATGGCCATCGTCGATTTTGCCCGCTCGGTTTGCGGTCTGACCGACGCCAACTCCACCGAATTGGACACGGCTACGACCTGCCCCGTCATCCACACCGTGCCCATCGACGAACACAGCACCGTCGCACCGATGCGGTTGGGTCTGCACGAGTGCAAGCTCAAGTCAGGTACGCTGGCGCACAAGCTGTACAGCCAGTCGATGACCGCCGAACGCCACCGTCACCGCTACGAGGTCAACCCCGCCTACCGCGAAGTGCTCGAGCAAAACGGCATGGTGTTCTCCGGCCTATCGCCCGACGGCAACGTGCTGGAAATGATGGAGCTGCCCGACCGTAAATTCTACATCGGCACGCAGGGGCTCCCCGAGTTCCGCTCGCGACCCAACCGTCCGCACCCGCTCTATGTCGGCTTTGTTGCCGCCGCCAAGGACAACGCCGCCGAGTAGCCAGATAACGCATGCCCGCCCTTCAAAACAGAAGGGCGGGCTTTTTAATGGGACCGAAAATAAAAAGCAGCTTCAGGCAAGGCCCGAAGCTGCTTTTACAATGAGTGTTTAGCGGCCGTTCTTCATGAACTTGGGCATAAAGATGGCGCCACCGGCCACCAGCGCGGCCAAGGCAAAAATACCGAGGTAGAACGGCGTACTGTCCCCGTTTTTGGGGTTGGATCCAGACGGCGAGACCGACGCACTGCGCGAGGCAGTGGGCGACTGCGACGTCGAGGGACTGACAGAGGTAACCGGATCATTAGCGCCCGTGCCGATAAAGAACTCGTTGATGGTAAACGTGGTGCCGGCCGGCGCGCCGGAGGTAAACTTAATCTTGGTGATGGTGATGTTATCAATCTTCAGCGTCGGCGTTGCCGCCAGCTGTTGACTGAAGTAGGTGCCCAAATCAAAGGCAATGTCGGCGCTGCCGGAATAGCCGGTGGGATTATAGGCGACATCGGCGGCGACGACGCCCGTCCGTCCGCCCGAGTCGCGGTACGTAATCTCCCAGTTCCACTTCTTGCCGCTCGGGAAATCGGAAATCTTAAAGGCTAGGTACTTCCACTTGGTAAAGTCAATGGTGATGCCGGTCGGCGCCAGTTCAACCGAGGTGTCGGCGGCCAGCGTGTTGACCTTCATGCCCGTACCGTCAAGCGTAAACGTCATGCCCGAGGTGTTCGCCCACGGTGTAACGCGCAGCACGTCAGTTTTTTTGACCACATCAGCCGATTTGGTAGGCTTAGTTTCCGCCAACGCGCCGGACGCAAGGCTGGCACCCACAACACCCGTCAACAGCAAGGCAAGCCATTTTGATTTTTTCATAATTACTCTCCTCAGACGAAGACACAGATTCAATACGTTGCGCCAACGGGCAACATACCAATATAAGTATAACACCCTCTGAGCAGAAAAGCAATACCTTTTTTAACCTTCTTGATTGGTAGTGCCCGATTTCAGCTGTAACGCCAGTCGGTCGGCAATCATGGCAATAAATTCCGAGTTGGTCGGCTTGCCCTTGGCGTTGGAAACGGTGTAGCCAAAGAAGCCCTGCAAGGTGTCTAAATCGCCGCGGTCCCAAGCCACCTCAATGGCGTGCCGAATGGCGCGCTCAACGCGTGACGGCGTGGTGTTGTAGCGCTTGGCCACTGTCGGATACAATACCTTGGTAATGGAATTAATGGCCTCTTTGTTCTTAATCGAGTACAGAATGGCCTCGCGCACATACTGATAGCCCTTAATATGCGCCGGAATGCCAATTTCATGTATAATATCCGTCACACGCGTCTCTATGTCAACGTCGTTGCGCAGCGGCGCGGTATGGCTGCTGTACAGGCTGGGTGTGCGCTTGGACGCCTGCCGCACGCGCTCAATCAACTGGTCGACGTTAATAGGTTTGTGCAGAATGTAAAATACATTGAGCGACTTAAGCTCAAGCACCAGGTTGTCCGACAAGAAGCTGGAGATAACGATAAACGCCGGTTTGTGCTTGCTGTTTTTCTCCTGCACACGGCGCACAATCTCGGCGCCATCCTTATGCGGCAGTAGCGTTTCAATCACAACAACGTCAAACCTCGTCGTGTCCATCGCATTGTAAAGCTCATCGCCGTCGCCGCTTGACAGGGTTACCTCCATATCCCTCTCATTTTCAACGGCGGCAGCCAGGCAATTACGAAATTCTGTGTTGCTGTCCCCAATACACACTTTAATTTTGTTTTCCACGCACTTTCTTCCTTTCCGGTTTTTTGTCTGCCGGTTTCTACACATACGTTAGCACACAGCGTCATATTACGCAAGGCAAAAAATGGAATATATTGGTATTTTCATCGAAATATTTTCGACATTGTTCGACAAATTGACAGTTGATAATTGAGATAAAGACTTTGTTCGACGCGAAAAAATTCCAATCATTGCCAATATTGTCGACTTTACCCTGCGGAAAATGAGCCGTCACTCGACGGCTCATTTCGACATACTTACAGGTCGCGCTACGCGGCGCGTTGGGTCGGCTGGGCCGGCGCGGCACGCTGTGCGGCGCTCAGCATATTGGTAACAAAGATGCCGTAACCGCGCTGCGGATCGCTGACAAAGACGTGGGTCACGGCGCCCACCAACTTGCCGTCCTGCACAATGGGACTGCCACTCATACCCTGCACAATACCGCCTGTGGCGGCCAGCAACCGCTTGTCGGTGATGCGAATAATCATGTTGCGCACCTCGCGCTTGTCGAGCAGTCGCAAAATCTCAATGTCGTAGCAGTTTACCGCACCGCCCGACACCTGACTGTAAATCTGCGCTTTACCTTCCTTGACTTGGCTGGGTTGGGCAACCGGCAACGCCTTGTTGTGACACTGCGCCAGCGACGGCTTCATCTGCCCGAAGATGCCGCTCTCGGTGTTGGCCAGCAGCACGCCCTTGACATCGGCCAGATCAAAGCTGCCATGCAACTCACCCGGCTCGCCGGCCGTGCCGCGCTTGACATCCACGATATCGGCGTGCGTCACCGAACCCTGCGACATCGGCATCAGCTTATCGCTGTCGCCGTCATGGATACCGTGACCCAGCGCGCCGAATTGCTGGGCCTGCGGGTCATAATAGGTCACGGTGCCAATGCCGGCCATATGGTCGCGCACAAAGACACCAATGCGAAACTTGTCATCGACGTCGGCCTGAACGGCCTGCAATTCCACGCTGTAGGCCTTGCCGTCGCGCAACCCCTGCAATGTCATGCGTTGCCCGGCAGTGCGTTGCACCGCTTCATAAAAGGGCTGCGAACCGGCAATGGCCTGCCCGTCAATGTGTGTCAGCGTGTCGCCCACCTTGAGTCCGGCGTCGAGCGCCGGTGTGCTCTTAGCGCCGCCAGCAGCCACCGGCGACAGCCCGACGACCAAAACACCGTCAGCGCGTATTTGAATGCCAATGGCATTGCCCATGGGTATCAGCGTTTGCGGCTCGGCCACCGATACCACCGGCAGTACAAACACCGCAACGATTGAAAAACAAAGTAAATTTCGAACTTTTTTCACACGGCCACCTCACTTTCGACCTCAGCTAATATGAGCCAAAACCAGCGCAAATAACAGCGACGCGTCGCCCCAAAAAATAGTGCTTTTGGCCGCCAGAAATGCCCAAATCCCACGCCGCAGCCGACGCAAAAACTACCATGCCAGAAGTCGTTGACTTTAGCAAAGACTGCCAGAAAATTGACAACCAACAGCCGCCGGCCGTGCATAACACGCGACGCCTGCGAGATACTGACAAATGTATTGAAAACTGCTCTGCACAAGTGTATAATGTTTAGAACGGTTTATTGAGAGGACGTGGACGCCATCGAACGCAGCGCCATCATGCCCGGCGTTTATCTGACCACTGTCGTGACCGACCGCTTCAAGTCAAGCTGTCTGTCCATCAACCTGTTGCAGCGGCTTGACAGCAAAACGGCGTCGGCCGCCGCGTGTGTCGGCCCTATTTTGCGCCGCGGCACGCGCCAATATCCCGACATGGAAAGCTATGCCGCCGCATTAGACACGCTGTACGGCGCGCAGGTCATCACGACGGTTCGCAAAAAAGGCGAGGTACAGTGCGTCGGTCTGGTCGCCGACTTTGTTGACGGCCGCTACACACCCGATGGTGACCGGCAGCTGGCCCAGGTGCTTGACCTGCTGTGTAATACATTGCTCAACCCGCCGACCGAAAACGGGCAGTTTATCAACGCCTATTTTGAAAGCGAGCGCGACAACCTCGTCGACCGCATCGCCTCGCAAATCAACGAAAAAAGCAGCTATGCGTTGCAGTCCATGATCGCCCATATGTGCAGCGGCGAGGCCTACGGCATCGACCGGCTGGGCGACCGCGACCACGCCGAAGCGCTGACCAACAAGGCGCTGACCGCTTTTTGGCGCCAGCTGCTTGAAACCTCGACCATTGAGATTTTTTACTGCGGCTCCTCACCGCGTGAGGCCCTTGCCGCATTGCTGAAAAACGCGCTGCACAACTTGCCGCGCGGCGTTTTGACTGTTACCGGAACCCAGCTGGTTCCGCAAGCGCGCAAGCCGCGTACCATAGAGGAGCGGCTGGACGTATCGCAGGCCAAGCTGGCGCTCGGCTTTCGCACCGGCTGCAACGCAAGCAGCCCACACTACCCCGCCGCCCTGATGGCCTCGATGGTCTTTGGCGGCGCGCTAACCAGCAAGCTGTTTGTCAATGTGCGCGAAAAGCTGTCGCTCTGCTACTACGCCTCGTCGCGCGTGGACAAATGGAAGGGTCTGATGTTTGTCCAATCGGGCATAGAAACAGCGCAATACAAACGCGCCCTTGACGAGATTTTGTTCCAGCTGGAGCAGTGTGCCACCGGCCAAATCACCCAACAGGAGCATGAGGCCGCCTACAACACCGTGGCCTCGCTGTACAAGGCCATCAATGACAGCCCCTCCGAACTGGAGGACTTTTCGCTGGGACAGGCGGTGGCCGGCCTCAGCGGCGACGCCGACGAAATCATCGCACAGTGCCGCGGCGTAACCCGCGCGCAAATCGCCGAAGCGGCGCGCGCCATGGACCTTGACACCATCTACCTGCTGCGCGGACTGGAGGACTGACATGAACAAACGTGTCATTGCATCGCTTAACCAGACGGTGTTCAGCCAACAGCTGGACAACGGCTTGACCGTATACGCGCTGCCCATGCCCGGCTTTCAAAAGAGCTTTGCCATGCTGGGCACCCACTACGGCGGCTGCGACGTCAACTTTTCGGCCGACGGCACGCATTACGAGACGCCCTTCGGCGTCGCGCACTATTTAGAGCATAAAATGTTTGATATGCCCGACGGCCAAAACGCGCTTGAGCTGCTCAGCGCCAACGGCGCCAACCCAAACGCCTTCACCAGCGTAGACCACACCGCCTATGTGTTTGAATGTACCGACAAAATCGAGGAAAACCTGACCTCGCTGCTCAGCTTTGTCGGCACGCCCTACTTCACGCCCGAGAGCGTGGACAAGGAGCGCGGCATCATCGGGCAGGAGCTGAGCATGATCGCCGACAGCCCCGGCAGCATGGTCTACTACAATATGCTGACCGGCCTCTACCGCGAGCATCCCGTGCGCGTACCCATCGGCGGCACCCACGAGTCAATTGCCGCCATCACCGCCGACACGCTACAGCTGTGCTACAAGCACTTCTACAATCCGTCGCAGATGGCACTGGTCGTCGCCGGCAACGTCGACCCCGAGCGCGTAGCCGAAATCGCGGCCACCGCTTGGCCGACCTCGGCACCCGCCGACATCGCGCGCGATTACGGCAACGAGAGTAACGACAGCGTCGCTTCTGCCACCTACCGCCGCCAGATGGCCGTGGCGCTGCCGCAGTTTATGCTGGGCTGCAAGCTGCCCCAGCCGCGCGCCGGCACCGACCAGCTGCAGGCCGAGCTGGTCGCCGACCTGGCTGTCGCCGCACTGGCCGGAAAATCGAGCTCCTTCTTTGCGCGCCACTATCAAGACGGGCTGCTCAACAACAAATACGACATTGGATCCTTCTTTTTTTCCGGCGGCAGCTGTCTTGTCTTTGGCGGCGAAAGCCGCGACCCCGAAGCCGTGCGGCAGGAGCTGCTCATTGAAGTGGCTCGCATCGCCGACGAGGGCTTGGATGAAAACCTGTTCAGCCGGCTCAAGCGCGCTCATTACGGGCGTCTGCTGCGCCAACTCGACAACTGCGAGGCGCTCTGCCACGGCGTGCTGCGTGCCCACTTCCTCGACAGCGATTTCTTTTCCTTCCCCGAGGTCTTTCAAACGCTGTCGTCGGAGACCGTCACGGCCATGCTGACCGGCACCGTGACCGAAGCCAAAATGTCACTGTCACGCATCGACCCAATCAACGCGTAAGATATAACCCGAAAGGAGTCGTCCCATGACATCAACACTGATGGCCGCCGCCACCATGCCCCCCATTCAATTCCCGGGTTTGGGCTTCCAAGTCGAGGTGCAACGCGCCGTATTCAGCGGCTTCCCCGTGCAATGGTACGGCGTCTGCATCGCCGTCGGCTTTTTGCTCGCGGCGCTGTACGCCATGAAGCGTGCGCCGCAATTCGGCATCAAGGAAACCCACCTGACCGACATGCTCTTCTGGGTCGTGCCCGCCGCTATCATCGGCGCGCGCGCCTACTACGTCATCTTTGACTGGAGCATTTTTAGGTTGGGCGCCGACGGCCAGCCATTGCCCACCGGCCAGCTGCTACTGAAAATCGTAAAAATCTGGGAGGGCGGTCTGGCCATCTATGGCGCTGTCATTCTGGCTGTCATCGCCGCCATTGTTTACTGCCGCATTCGCAAAATCAACGCGCGCGCCATGCTGGACCTCGGCGCATTGGGCCTGCTGATCGGTCAAGGCATCGGCCGCTGGGGCAACTTCTTTAACCAGGAGGTCTACGGCGTGCCGACCGACCTGCCGTGGCGCATGGGCATCGAAAAAAGCGGTGCCTATACATACGTCCACCCGCTCTTTTTCTACGAGTCGATGTGGTGTCTGCTCGGGTTTGTGGTGCTGCATTTGCTGTCCAAACGACGCAAGTACAACGGCCAGACCTTTTTGCAGTATCTAGCATGGTATGGCGCGGGGCGCGCCTTCTTTGAGAGCATTCGCGACGACGGCGAGGTGCTCAAGCTGTTTGGCACCAAAGTGCCTGTCAGCATGGCACTGGGCATCGCGCTGGCCGCCGTCAGCATCGCGCTGTTGCTTTACAACCGCTTCCGCGACCACGATCCCGCCAAAATTGCACCACTGACCGCCGAAGAAAAAGCGTCCGACGTTCCGATTGTCGTCGAGGACGAGGAGGAATTCCTGCCCAACGAAAACACGCCGGACGACACATCTGACGACGTTCAACCGCAGGAGCCGATGTCGGCGCCTGAAGAAACAACCCCCGACGCCGCCTCGCTGCTCGACGACGACAACGAGGTGCTGCCGGCTGATGATGATAAGGAGGACTAACCCATGGCGATACTGATTGACGGTAAGGCAACCGCCGCCAAACACAAGGCGTTAATCAAAGAAAAGGTGGCCACCATGGCGCGCAAGCCGGGTCTGGCCGTCGTGCTGGTCGGCGAGGACACCGCCTCACAGATTTACGTTCGAAACAAACACCGCGACTGCGAGGAGTGCGGCATTGTCAGCTTTAGCCACACGCTGCCCGCCGACACCACCCAACAGCAGCTGCTGGCCCTGATCGCCCAACTCAACGCCGACGAGGCCGTCGACGGCATTTTGGTGCAGCTGCCGCTGCCCAAGCACTTTGACGAGTCGGAAGTACTCAACGCCATTGACCCCAAAAAGGACGTCGACGCCTTTCACCCCGAAAACGTCGGCCTGATTATGACCGGCACGCCGCGCTTTGCGCCCTGCACGCCGGCCGGCGTCATGCTGATGCTCGACGAGTACAACATCGACGTCAAGGGCAAGGAGTGCGTGGTCGTCGGACGCAGCAACATTGTCGGCAAGCCGCAGGCCATGCTGCTGCTGCATCGCCACGGCACGGTCACCATCTGTCATTCGCGCACGCCCGACCTGGGTGCCGTCACGCGCCGCGCCGACATCCTGGTCGCCGCCGTCGGCAAGCTGGGTCTGATTACCGCCGACATGGTCAAGCCGGGCGCTGTCGTCATTGACGTCGCCATGAACAAGAAAGAGGACGGCAAGCTGGCCGGCGACGATTTGTTTGACGAAGTCGAGCCTGTGGCATCGGCCATTACGCCGGTACCCGGCGGCGTTGGTCCCATGACGCGCGTCATGCTGCTCTACAACACTCTGAAAGCCGCCGAATTGAGAGGATAATTCATGCTCAGTGACATCGATATCGCCCAACAATGCAATATGCAGCCCATCTTCGACATCGCCGCGAAGCTGGGTCTTGAACCCGACGAGGTCGAACAATACGGCAACTACAAGGCCAAAATCAAGGCGCGCCCGCGCGCGCCGCGCGGCAAGCTGATTTTGGTCAGCGCCATTTCGCCCACACCGGCCGGTGAGGGCAAAACCACCATCAGTGTCGGGCTGGCCGACGGCCTGTCCAAGCTGGGCGTGTCCACCGCGCTCTGTCTGCGCGAGCCGTCGCTGGGCCCTGTGTTCGGCGTCAAGGGCGGCGCGGCGGGCGGCGGCTATTCGCAGGTCGTGCCTATGGAGGACATCAACCTGCACTTTACCGGCGACATTCACGCCGTTACCACCGCCAACAACCTGCTGGCCGCACTGCTGGACAACCATTTGCAACAGGGCAACGCGCTCAACATCGATGTGCGCACCATCACCTGGAAGCGCTGCCTCGACATGAACGACCGCGCACTGCGCAACTGCGTCATCGGCATGGGCGGGCCCATCAACGGCGTGCCGCGCGAGGAGCATTTTGACATCAGCGTGGCCAGTGAAGTCATGGCCATTCTCTGTCTTGCCACCGACTTGGCCGACCTCAAACAGCGACTGGGCCGCATTGTCGTGGCCTACAACCACGACGGGATGCCCGTCACGGCCGGCGACCTGCGCGCCGAGGGCAGCATGACCGCGTTGCTGCGCGACGCGCTGCGCCCCAATCTGGTGCAGACGATGGAGCACACGCCCGCCTTTATCCACGGCGGCCCGTTTGCCAACATCGCGCACGGCTGCAACAGCGTTTCGGCCACAAAGCTGGCACTTTCGCTCGCCGATTACGTCGTAACAGAGGCAGGCTTTGGCGCCGACCTCGGCGCCGAGAAGTTTGTCGACATTAAGTGTCGCGCCAGCGGCCTGAAACCCAGCGCCTGCGTGCTGGTTGCCACTGTCCGCGCGCTGAACTATCATGGCGGCGTGGATAAGG
>JAVBPM010000046.1:0-43202 GCA_031549605.1 Oscillospiraceae bacterium
CGCGTGGAGCCGTTTTCAAAGAGGAACTTGTCGGTTACAATGAACACTCTCTGTATATTTTTGTCATTTTTTAACTCAGAGAGGGCAACATTAAGGCAGCCGCGCTTGGTGTACAGGCGGGACGGTGTGCGGAACCACAGCATATTCTCTCTCCTTACCGCCACAATTTTTGTGTTGAGCAGGTGCTTGATGCCAACATTTTCGCTGGTGCTGTTGCCACCCCACGAGCCGCAGCCGAGGGTCAGCGACGGCGCCAGATGGTAGTTGTACAGGCCGCCAATCGCGCCGTGCGCGGCCGGCGTATTGACCAGAATGCGGCAGGTTTTCATCTTGGCGCTAAAGGCCTGCAACCGGTCGTCGCGCGTCAGCACATCGAGGTAAATGGATGAGGTGTGGCCCAGACCGCCATCCTCGACCAGCTGCGCGGCTTTGGCCAGCGCGTCGTCGAAGTCCTTGGCGCGGTACAGCGCCAGCACGGGCGACAGCTTTTCGTGGGCGAAGGCCTCGCTCAGCTCGACGCTCTGCACCTCGCCAATGAGAATTTTGGTTGATGTCGGCACGGTCAGTCCGGCCAACGCGGCGATAGCCGCCGCCGGCTGCCCGACGATTTTGGCGTTGAGCGCACCGTTGATGATCATAATGTCGCGCACGGCTTGCGTCTCTTTTGCGTTGAGCAGATAGCAGCCACGGTCGGCAAACTCGCGCTTGACCGCGTCGTAGACGCTGTCGAGGGCGATAACCGACTGCTCGGACGCGCAAATCATGCCGTTGTCAAAGGTTTTGGAATGAATAAGAGAGTTGACGGCCAGCTTGATGTCGGCACTGTCGTCAATGACGGCCGGTGTGTTGCCGGCGCCGACGCCCAGCGCCGGTTTGCCGCTGGAATAGGCGCTCTTGACCATGCCCGGGCCGCCGGTGGCCAGGATGATGTCGGCCTCGCGCATGATGGTATTGGTCAATTCAAGGCTGGGCACGTCAATCCAAGCGATGATGTCCTCGGGTGCGCCGGCGGCGACGGCCGCCTCCAGCACAATGCGCGCCGCCTCGGCCGTGCAGTTTTTGGCGCGCGGATGGGGGCTGAACACGATGCCGTTGCGCGTTTTAAGTGCCATCAGCGCCTTAAAGATAGCCGTCGACGTCGGGTTAGTGGTGGGAATGACGGCGGCAATGACGCCAATGGGCTCAAGGATTTTGCGGTAGCCGGCGGCTTCGTCCTGTTCGACAATGCCGACAGTTTTGGCGTTTTTGTACTCGTTGTAGACGTATTCGGACGCGTAGAGGTTCTTGATGACCTTGTCCTCGACGACGCCCATGCCGGTCTCGGCCACCGCCATTTTGGCCAGCGGAATACGCTGCTTGGACGCGGCCAAGGCGGCGGCGGTAAAAATGGCGTCGACCTGCTGCTGGCTATAGCCGGCAAAGCGCTGCTGCGCTGCGCGCACGCGTTGCATGGCCTGACCCAGCGCCTCGACGCTGTCAACCATCGGTTGTTTGCGTTGTGCCATATCTTCACTCTCCTTACCGTTATTGTACCCGTTTGTGCGACTTAATTCTACCACAACAGTAACCAAAACAACTGTGTTTTCTACCACGATTTTCAGCCAATAACGCCCGACGCAAAAACAGAGACGCCGTTGCCGGCGTCTCTGTGCAGCGTGTCATAAAACTTGTTTTTGGCACGCTGCAGACTGACAAAGACGTGCGCAGGCAAAAAAACGCTGTCCGTCGGCGTACGATGGTACGCTAGGACAACGTTTCTGCAGCAAGTAAAACCATTGCGGCACAGCGACCTTGTCAATGCGCCGCCAATCATAGCTGAGTATCAATACGCAGCCTTACGTCGCCGTTTTCTCTCTTTTCTGTCGCTGGTTTTGCGGTGCGCGCTTTTTTGACAGTCTGAAACAGAGACGCCGTTTCCGGCGTCTCTGTAGTGCTGCGTCTATTAGCCTGTGGTGGTTCCGTCATCGGCAGCGGGCTGAATCAGGGTATCGACAAAGGTGCGGTCGAACTCCTTGATTTCGGCCTGTGCGCCGGATGCCAGCTCTTTGAGGTAGGTCTCCATCCGGCCGTTGCGCAGCGCCTCAACGACGCTCTCTTTCCAGAAGGTACCGTTGAGCTTGGACATATACATGATGTGGTAACCGAAATCAGTGGCAACGATACCGCTATCGCCCACTTTACGGGCGGGGTCAAAGCACCAGTCGTTGAAGGCAGTTACCATCTGGCCGCGCTGTACACCTTGGTACAGGCCACCGTTGTCTTTGGAACCGGGGTCGCCGCTATTGGCCTTGGCCAGTGCGGCAAAGCTGTCCTCGCTCTTGTCGCCGGCCAAGTACTCGTTATACAGCTTCTCGGCCGCGGCTTTTACCTCTTTGACATGATCCTCCAGCGGCAAGCCGGCCTCGTCGACTTTAGTCTCATCATAGGCGCACAGAATGTGGCGCACGTCGACCGAATAGACCTGCTCATTTTTGTAGGCCTTAGAGAAGAGAATGACCGAATAGCCGGTGCTCTCTTTGATAACAGCGCAGTCGCCCGCCTTGCGAGCCGCGTCAAACACCCACAGGGCCGCTTCCTCGGACATCGCCGCGGCGTCGGCGCCGACGTATTTGGTATCGGCGTCGGGGTTAAAGTCGGCGTCGTCGGCCGGCTTGTTGATGGTGGCCTGCGCAATGAAGCTGGCCTCGTCCTTGGCGCTGGCCTGCATGGCGTCGGCCTTGGCCTTGGCGGCACTCATCGCCTGCTCGGTGGCGGCCGTTTTTTCCTCGTCGGTGGCAGTCTCAGCCAGACCGGTGGCGCTGCCGTCAATGGTCAGCATACGGAAGTCGGCAATGGCATACTGCGACGGCGACTTGGCGTACTCGGCCTCAATCTCCGCATCCGTGTACTGCAAATCGTTGCGGTACTTTTCGTAGTACTTGTTGGCCAGCATCATACGCTCATAGCTGCGCTTCAGCAGCTCAACATTGGTGCCGTAGCCGTAGTAGTTGGAAATCAAATCGTTGGCTGTGGCGTTGTTCTCCTTGGCGGCATCCTCAACGCTTTTTATGGAGGCGGCCACATTTTCGTTATCGGCCTCATCCAGTACAATCCCGGCCTTTTCGGCCGCTTTGCACATGCCGATAACCATCTTAATCTGGTCTATGGTCTCGCGGTGCAGCATGTCGTCGACGGTCTCGCCCTCCTGACCGCCCATCATGGGTGCTTGGTCCTTGAGCGACTTGGTCATGTCGGCACCCATGTTATAGGTAGACGACAGATAGTTTTCCAGCATGCTGCGGTAGTAGTAGTTGTACTCAGACACCTTGATTTCAACGCCATCTACCGTCAGCGCGACCTCGTCAAAGCGCGCGTTGGGCGTGGGAGTTACAATCGGTTGGGCCGAGCTGTCGGTATTCGGGGACGTGCTCGGCTCGCCGGTAGTCGTGGTGGGCGAGGCGCTGGGCTTTTCGTCAATGGGCTTGCAGCCCACAGCCAAACTCAGCAACAGCACGAGCGCCAGCGCAACGGCTGACATTTTGGACATCTTCTTCATGGCGTCTCCTATCTTCTCGTTTATTTCGACTTGGTCACAAACAGACTACCGGGGAATAGATTGGTCTTGAGCGGGTTCTTTTCCTCCAGTTCCTTCATAAAGGCATCGTTTTTGTCGGTCAGCAGTGTATTTTCCACCAGCGTTTTCCACAGCGGTGTGGTATCAATCGACTCGAAGTAGACGAGCGAGTAGCCGGTGGTGATTTCGTTGCCGTCATTGTCCTGTCCCGTGAGCGGCACGATGGTGGTGTCGCCCTGCTTGCGCGCCGGGTCGGAGTACCACTTAACGCCCTCGTCGTCAGAGTCGGCATCCAGCCCGCGATCCTCCAGCAGACCGCCGGTGTGGCGACCGTTGATGTCGGAGCTCTGCTTGGCCAGCTCGGCAAAGGCCTCCGGCGTCTTGGCGCCGGCCTGGTAATCGGCCTGCAGCTTTTTCGCCTTTTCCTCGGCGGCCTTGAGCTGTTCGTCGGTGGGTTTGTCAGCGCCGGCGTCAATGTCGGCATCGACCTGAATGGTGCGGATGGTCGCCGACGAGTTTCCGGTCTGCTGCTTGCGGTCGATGAAACGGATGACCGTGGCGTTAAACGTCACGCCGTCGGTGGCCGAGGTGTCGGTTTGCGCGACAAACACCTTGACGTCACCGGCTTTGATGTCGGTACCAAACAGCCAGTCGGCCGCGCCCTCGGTCGAGGTGGCCGAAGACTTCATGGTGTCACGGGTGTAGAGTGTCTCCTTGTCAAAGGTCTTTTGCTCCTCCTCGGTTTTCAGCGCCTTGACCGCCTCGGCAAAGGCGTCGTCGGACGTGGCCTTGGCAGCCAGCTCGTCGCCCTGCTTCTGCATGGCCGTCTTTTCAGCGTCGCTCTCGGTTTTCTTCTTGGTGTCGTCGGCGCCCTCGCTGTATGTTTTCTTGGTACCGCTGATGGTGTACATCATATAGCTGACGGTATCATAGTCGGCTTTGTTGTCGTCGTACTTCTTCTGGATATCGGCGTCAGTCGAGGGGTTCTTCTTCTCGAAGTCCTCTGCAAACTGCTGCATCAGCAGCTGACGCTCTTGATAGGCTACCATCTGGTCGATATTGACGCCACGGCCATAGTTATCCTTGAAGTATTTGGTTTCCTTCAGGTTGTTGTCCTTCAGCGCCTGCTCAAAATCGGCAATTTGGTCGGCGACGATGGCCTTGTCGCTGTCACTCAGTTTGAGACCGTTTTTCTCGGCCTCGGCGCAAATAAGCAGCTGGTTGTACAACGTCTTTTCCGTGGCCTCGGCAACGCTCTTGTTGCCGGTGAACATCTCGTAGTACTCGCCGTACTGGCTGGCGGTTCTCTGCTCTACGCCATAGGCGTAGTTGTAGTCGGCAACAGTCAGGCTCATGCCGTTGGCCGAAATGGCGTTAAACATTTTATGCGGCACACCCATGCCGATGAGAATCAGAACGACGAGCACGAGGCAAACAACCGTAATGCCCAACCGAATCAGGATTTTGTCAACTCTGACCTTTTGCTTTTGGGGAACTGCCGTTTCTTTTTCCTGCTTGCGCAGCTTCTTTTCACGTGAAGCGCTCATGGACTTCTTCTCCTCTCGTGTTAGGCCGCCGCGGCCAGTATACTACTTTTTCGTCGCGCGGATGTGAATAAACGGTGAATAGTGCGTGAACTTATGTCAAAAATTGCCGGATGATTGTCTCATAGCGCTCCATGGCGCCAATTTGCCCGACGGCAGAAAAGGAGGGCTGTTGCACTACGTGTTGTGCCAAAGCGCGCACATCGGACAGCGTCACGGCATCGTACTGCGCGGCAATCAACTCGGGCGTGGGCACATGGCCGTGCGCCAGCATACTGCGCGCCGCGTGCGACGCGCGCGCGCCTGTCGACTCCATGCTCATAATGACGTTGGCCTTGAGCTGCTCGCGGCAGCGGTCCAGCTCGTCGGCGGTCGGCCCGTGCTCGGCCATTTGACAAAGCACTTGGCACAGCAGGGTCAACGCCTCGAACTCGGTCTCGCGACCCAGCGCGGTGTAAAGGCAGAGCAACCCAGTATCGGCGTGCGATACCGTGTAGCTGTGAACAGCGTAGCAAAGACCCTTTTGCTCGCGCAGCAGCTGGTACAGCCGTGACGACGCGCCGCCGCCCAGCATACCGCACAGCAGCTGTAGGGCGTGGCGCCGCTCGTCGTTCCACGACAATCCCGGCAGTGCGAGGCAGAGATGGTTTTGCTCCTGCGCCTTTTCGGCGCCGACAAACGCGGGCGTGTACACCGCCGGTGCGTGGCTGACGGCCTGTCCGGTCGGCAACTGTTCCAGCTGCTGCGTCAAACGCGCCACGTCGGCGTCGGTGTAGCGACCGGCCAGTGTGGCCAGCAGCTGCGGCGCGCGGTAATAGCGGTCGCGGAAAGCACGCAACGCCGCGCCAGTCATATTGCCCAGCGACTCAGGCGTGCCCAGAATGGGCAGCCCCACCGATTGCTCGGGGTAGACGCGGGCAAAGAGCTGCTCGGCCACCAAATCCTCGGGCGTGTCTTCATACATCCCGATTTCCTCGAGAATGACCCGCCGCTCGTTTTGCAAATCGTCCTCATGGCAGTTGGCGTGAAAGACCATGTCGGTCAGCACGTCAATGGCGAGCGGCAGATGGCTCGTAAGCACGCGGGCGTAAAAGGCGGTGCATTCCTTGGTGGTAAAGGCGTTGAACTGTCCGCCCACAGCGTCGGTCAGCTGTGCGATGTCGGCGGCACTGCGCGTGGGCGTGCCCTTGAACACCATGTGCTCCAAGCAGTGGCTGATGCCGCTCTGCTCGGGCAGCTCGTGACGCGAACCGACACCGGCCCACAGGCCGACAGCGGCGCTGAGCACATTGTCAATCGGCTCGAGCAACAGCGTAACGCCGTTGCCGAGCCGGATTGTTTCTACCATGAACTACTTGCTGTCAGCAGGCAGTGCGTCGCGGCGCGACAGGTTCATACGGCCTTTTTCGTCAATGCCGAGGTATTTGACCATGACGCTGTCGCCGACGTTAAGCACGTCCTCGACCTTGGCCACGCGTTCGCGCGCCAGCTTGGAGATGTGAACCATGCCCTCTTTGCCGGGCACAAACTCGACAAAGGCGCCAATGGGAATGACGCGCGTCACCTTGCCGTTGAAAATGGCGCCGACTTCGGGTTCAAACACGATGGCGGCAATCATGGCCTGCGCCTTGTCGCAGTCATCGCGGTTGATGGCGGCGATGTAGATGCGGCCGTCGTCCTCAATGTCAATCTTAGCGCCGCTCTCGGCGACAATCTTCTGAATGACGCTGCCGCCCTTGCCGATGACGTCGCGAATCTTCTCGACGTCAATCTGCATGGTAATCATCTTGGGCGCGTAGGGCGAAAGCTCGGCGCGCGGCTCGGCGATGCAGGGCAGCATAATATCGTCAAGTATTTCATAGCGCGCGTCGCGCGTAATGGTCAGCGCGCTCTGAATGATTTCCTGCGTCAGACCGTCAATTTTAATATCCATCTGAATGGCGGTGATGCCCGCCTTGGTACCGGCCACCTTGAAGTCCATGTCGCCGTAGAAGTCCTCAATGCCCTGAATGTCGGCAAAGGTCATCCAGCGATCGTCCTCGGTCACCAGACCGCAGGAGATACCGGCGACCGGCGCCTTGATGGGCACACCGGCGTCCATCAGCGCCAGCGTCGAGCCGCAAATGGCGCCCTGTGAGGTCGAACCATTGGACGACAGCACCTCGCTGACCAGACGGATGGCGTACGGGAACTCCTCCTCGCTGGGAATGACCGGCTCGAGCGCACGCTCGGCCAGCGCGCCGTGACCAATTTCACGGCGACCCGGGCCGCGCGACGGACGCGCCTCACCCACCGAGTAGGGCGGGAAGTTGTAGTGGTGCATATAGCGCTTGGACTCTTCGTCAAAGATGTTGTCCAGCTTCTGTTGGTCGCCAATCGTGCCCAGTGTGGCCACGGTCAGCACCTGCGTCTGGCCACGGGTAAACATACCCGAGCCGTGGACGCGCGGCAGCAGACCAACCTCGGACGCGAGCGGGCGAACCTCCATCATACCACGACCGTCGACGCGCTTGTTCTCGTCGAGCAGCCAGCGGCGCACGATGTACTTTTGCAGTTTATACACGACCTCGCCGAAATCGGACTCGACGGTCGGGAAGCGCTCGGCATACTCGGCCACGACGACGGCACGCAGCGCCTTAACGCGGGCGTCGCGCTCAATCTTGTTGTCGGTGTCGAGGCAATGGCGCAGCTCGGCAATCTTGTCGGTCTTGAGCGCGTCGTACAGCTCCTGATTGAAGTTGGCGCAGGCGTACTCAAATTTAGGCTTGCCGATGTCGGCGACGATGCCGTTGATGAAGCCGACCAGCTTGGCGATTTCGTCGTGCGCCAGCTGAATGGCCTCCAGCATTTTGTCCTCGGGCAGCTGGTCGGCACCGGCCTCAATCATCATGACCTTGGTGGCCGTGCCGGCCACAGTCAGGTTAAGCGTTGATTTCTCGCGCTGCGCGACGGTGGGTGCGACGACAAATTCGCCGTCAACGCAACCGACGTTGACACCGGCAATGGGCCCCGACCAGGGAATATCCGAGGTCGCCAGTGCGATGGAGGCGCCCAGCATCGCCGGAATTTCCGGCGCGCAGTCGCTCTCAACGCTCATGACGGTCGCCATAATGCTGACGTCGTTGCGCATATTGGACGGGAACAGCGGGCGGATGGGACGGTCAATCAAGCGCGACGCCAACACCGCTTTCTCCGACGGGCGACCCTCGCGGCGCAAAAAGCTGCCGGGGATGCGGCCGACCGAGTAGAGACGCTCTTCAAAGTCAACACTGAGCGGGAAATAGTCGATGCCGTTGCGCGGCAGCGCCGACGCCGTGACACTGACCAGCACGGCGGTGTCGCCGTGACGCACCAGGCAGGAGCCGTTGGCCAGCTCGGCCATTTTGCCGACTTCAATCGTCAGCTCACGGCCGCCCATGGTGGTGCGGTAGGTCTTGTTCTCAGGGAATGTTTTTTTGTTCATCATTTGTTTTTACTTCCTCTTCTACGTCTTTCAACCCTAAGGCAAAAAGCCATTGTGTTTTCGGCTTACTTACGGATGCCCAGCTTGGCGATGATGGCACGGTAGCGCTCGATGTCCTTGCGCTGCAGGTAGTCGAGCAGGCTGCGACGCTCACCGACCATCTTCAACAGGCCACGGCGCGAGTGGTTGTCCTTCTTGTGCACCTTGAGGTGCTCGGTCAGCTCGTTGATGCGCGCCGTCAAAATGGCGATTTGCACCTCGGGCGAGCCGGTGTCGGTGGCGTGGACGCGGTTTTGCTCGATGACTTCGGTTTTCTTAGCTTTCAGGATCATGTTCTTTCACCTTTCTGTGCGGTCGATGCCGCTAATTTACCCTCAGTGCCCGGATTTAGGCGGGTGAAGCGCGATGCGCCAACGCTTTGCCGCGTCAACGACCTCTCGCCTGTCTCCCAAAACTGCGCAAAGGGGCATAATGCAGTGCATTGTATCACGATTGCCGGTTGCTGTAAAGGTTTTTTTACCTCAAGCGCTGATATCTTGCCCTAACAGGCACACAATACACAAAAAGGAGTGATCGTTTGGCACGAGAACCCAAGCTGACGCTGCGCGCCGCCGTGTGCGGCGGACTGACCGGCATTGTCAACGGCCTGTTTGGCGCTGGCGGCGGCATGCTGCTGGTGCCGCTATTGCTGCGCTGGCTCAAGCTGGACGAAAAAAAAGCGATGGCCACCAGTGTGGCCATCATCTTTCCGTTGTGCGCGCTGTCGGCGCTTATCTACTGTCTCAAGCACGATTTGGCCGACGTCAACGTCTGGCCTTTTCTGCTGGGCGGGCTGGCGGGCGGCGTGCTGGCCGGGCTGACCTTTGGCCGCGTCAAGGCGCTGTGGCTGCGCCGCGCCTTTGCGCTCATCGTGCTGTACGGCGGCGTACGCATTCTGCTGGGCTGATGTGGGGCCACGGTTTGGCGGCGCTGGTCACCGGCGTGCTCAGCGGTTGGGGCGTCGGCGGCGGCAGCCTGCTCATGGTCTATCTCACTGCCTTCAGCAACATGCCGCAGCTGACGGCGGCAGGCATTAACCTGCTCTACTTTTTGCCGACGGCGGCCAGCTCGCTGTTCTGGCACTGTCGCGGCCGTCAGGTCGACTGGCGCGTGGCGTGGCCGGCCATGGCCGCCGGGGCGGCCACCGGCGGCGCGTGCGCGCTACTGGCACACGGCCTGAACGGCGGCCTGCTGCACAAGGCCTTCGGCCTTTTTCTCTGCTATATCGGCGTGACTGAGTTGTTGCGAAAGTCGAGGTAGTCTTGCAGAATCAGCGTGGCGGCGACGGCGTCGATCTTGCCCTTGCGCTCCTTGCCGCGCACGTTGTGCTGGTTGAGAATGCCGATGGCGCTGACGGTCGTCAGCCGTTCGTCGCGCAGCACGACCTGTAGGCCGCGATTGCGCAGCTTTTGGGCAAACTCCTGGCACAGCTGCGCGCGCGCGCCGTGGCTACCGTCCATGTTGCGCGGCAACCCGACGACAACCTCGCTGACGTCATTGTCCTGCGCCAGCGCCACCAACTGCGTCAGCAGCGCTTTGCCCTGCAATGTCAGCGTCTGCGCCTGTCCGGCCAGCGATCCGGTCAAATCGGACAGCGCCACGCCGGTGCGCACATCGCCGTAGTCGACGGCCATGATGCGGCTCATAGAATCAGCAGCTCCTTGGGCGCTTTGGTTAAATTCTCGCAGCCGTCGGCGGTCAGCACCACCATATCCTCGATGCGTACCCCGAAGCGACCCGGCAGGTAGATGCCCGGCTCGACTGTCAAAATCGATCCGACCGGCACCGGCGTCTCCACGCCCTGCCCGGCGCTGATGCCCTCGTGGATTTCCAATCCGACACCGTGGCCCAGCCCGTGACCGAAATAGTTGCCATATCCGGCATCGGTGATAACATCGCGCGCCGCGGCGTCAATGTCCTGACCCGGTGTGTCGGCACAGCAGGCGGCGATGGCCGCCATCTGCGCCTGCAGCACGATGTCATATACTTTTTTCATCTCATCGGTAGCGTGGCCGACGGCCACCGTGCGCGTCATATCGCTGCAATAGCCGTCGACAACGCAGCCGATGTCAATGGTGACAAAGTCGCCATCGCCGATGACGCGGTCGCCCGGCTCGCCGTGCGGCTTGCTCGAGTTTTCGCCCGACACGACGATGGGGTCAAAGGAGTTCTTGGCCGCACCGTACTTCATCATGCGGTAGGTGATTTCAGCCGTCAGCTGCTTTTCGGTGATGCCGGTTTTCAACAGCGGCAGCACCTCGGCCAGCGCCCGCTCGGCGATGCGCTGCGCGCGCGTAATGGCGTCAATTTCCTGCGCGTCCTTAAGCTGACGCGCCGCCTGCACAATGTCCTGCGCCGGTTCAAACGTCGCGTCGAGCAGCGTTTTCCAGCGCTCGTAGCTCTCGACAGTCATGCTGTCGGACTCAAAGCCCAGCTTTTTCACGCCATACCGCTTCAGCAGCTCGGGCAGCAGCTCGCGGTACGAGCAACCGAAGGCAACCTCGGTCACCTCGTAGTCGGCGCCGCACAGCGCACGCGCCGCCTCGGTGTACCGGAAATCGGTCAGAAAGTGCGCCTTGTCGCGCGTGAGCAGCACGACACCGGCGGAGGTATGGAAGCGGGTGGCATAGTGGCGGTTGACCTCGGAGGTCAGCATCAGCGCGTCAAGGCCGCGGTCGACCAACGCCTTTTGCAGCAGCTGTTTGCGGTTCATACAAGTTCCCCTTTCGCTTTACGGTACAAGTCGCGCATCAGCGCGGCGTCCTCGGCCTGCGTGCCGTCGCTTTCGCAGATGAGCGTCGGCGTGTAGTCGCGCTCGGCAAACAGCAGCGCCAGCGCGTCAAATTCGGGACCAAACTGCCCGTTGCCGTATTTCAGATGCTTGTACTCGCCCCCGGCGGTGAATTGAATTTGTGAAAAATGAATGTGCAGCCGCCGTGCCCGGTCGTAGCCAATGGCCGCCTCCATCTCGTCGAGCAACGCGGCAAACTGACCATGGGTGGTCAAATCGCCCAGCGTTCGGGCGTAGAGATGCCCGAAATCGACACAAGGGTGCAGCGCCGGCAGCCGTTGGCAGAGCGTCAGCACCTCGGTCAGCGTGCCCAGTTGGTTGATTTTACCCATCGTCTCAGGGCACAGCGTAATGTGCGACAGTCCTAATGACTCCAGCAGCTCCAGCGCCGCCTGCAATGTCGCGGCGGCGTTGTCCAGCGCCTGTTCGCGCGTCATGCCCTTGGTCATGCCGGTGTGGACAACCACGCGCGTTGCGCCCATCCAGTCGGCGGCCTGCGCGCTCTGGCGGATGTAGTTGAGGTTTTTGTCGCGCGACTCTGGCTCGGGTGACGACAGCGAAATGTAATAGGGCGAGTGCACCGACAGCGCGATGTCGTACTGCTTGGCCTGCTCGCCCAGCTTGCGCGCCGTCGACTCGCCCATCGACACGCCGCGGCCAAACTGCACCTCCAGCGCGGTCAGCCCACGCGCGTGCAGCCACTGCGGCATATCGACCGTGGCGTGCTTCTTTTCGGCCAAAAAGCTGTCGCTGCCCCCGGCGGGGCCGAAGCGCGCCCTGTCACTCATTGCTGACCCCTCGGCGTGCCGGCCAGAAAGGGTCGTTCAACCCAGTTGCGCAGCCGGAACAGCGGGTTGTGCAGCGCAATCGGCTTAACGCACAGCGCCAGCAGCCCACTCTTTTTGGCGCCGTGGATGTCGGTAAAAATCTGGTCGCCTACCATAGCCACCTGTTCGGGTGGCAGCGCCAGCTGCCGGCAGGCGCGGCGGTAGGCCTCACGCTTGGGCTTTTGGGCGCGGCTGATAAAGGGCAGCCCCAGCGGCGCGCAAAACTCAGCGACGCGCTGCTCGTGGGCATTGCTCAGCACCAACAGCTTTATGCCGCGCTCACGCATGGCCGCCAGCCACGCGGCCACAGCCGACGGCACACTGCGCTGCTTGTAGGGCGCCAGTGTGTTGTCCAGGTCAAGCGCCAACGCCTTGATGCGACGCTCGGCCAAAAACTCAGCGGTAATATCGCGCACCGAATCAAAACAAAAATCAGGTCGGAAGTGGGACATCTCTCTCGCTCCTTTCGGACAGCCTGTCATAAAGACGGCGCCTTGCACGTATGAATAGAACATGATACGGAGGTGAACTGCTTGCAGCAACTGTACTTAGCCGCTTCTCCGGCCGACACCTCGGCGGCGGCGGCCTTTGGGCTGCCCTTGGCGCACATGGCCTATGCCGTCGGCCCCGGCCTGTCGCTGCAGCGCGGCCAAATCGGCACCGCCATGCGCGGCGGCCTGCTGATTGTCCACGACCGCCACTATGACCGCTCGCCGGGCGACCCGTCGGCGTTGTCGGCCGAAATCGCGCGCGAATGCAGCCTGCGCGGCTTTACCGGCGTGGTCTGTGACTTTGAGCAGCCGGTGCGACGCGCCTTGGAGCAGGTCGTCATCGACCTGTCGGCGACGATGGCGCGCAAGGGGTTGTCGCTGGTGGTGACCGAGCGCTACGCCCACGTGGCACCCGCGGCGCTGCTGGTCAACAGCGCGGTGACGACCGGCACTTTGAAAAAACACTGGGAAACGCTGACCGAGCAATACGGTCGGCCGCTCGCCATTGAGGTTGACCCGCTGGCGCGCGACTTTTTGCTGTCGCAGTCGGGCGAGCAGGGCAAGGCGCTGACACCGCCCGTGCTGCAGGCGCTGATGGCCGAGCGGCAGCCCGCCGTTTTTTTCTCGGCCGAGCTGTGCGCCCACTACTTCACCTACAAAGACGAGCTGAAGCGCACACACTTCGTGCTGTTTGACGACGCCGCCAGTCTGGGTCGCAAAATCTCGCTGGGCATGCGCATGGGCGCGCAGCCGATTCTGCTGCTCTACCCCGACGTCAAAGCCATTCTACCCGAAATCTTGCTAAACGTAACGCAGTAGCTGCTCTTTTTTACCGACTTGATCGGCAAGCTGCAAAATGTCATAGCCGGGGTGGTAATTGGCCTCGATAAACAACGGCCCGCGATCCTCGGTCAACGCCACATCCCACGCCACATAGCGCACCTGCGGGCAGACGTGCGCCGCCTCCAGCACGAGGTCGACGGCCTGCTGCCACATGGGAAACTGGCTGCCCTTAAAGACAAAGCCGGTCACCGGGTGCTTTTCCATAAAGTCCATGTCCTTGGTCATGCCGTCGGTGGTAATGACGCCGGTCTGCGCATCAATGACGCAGCAAGCGCCGCCCGAGTTGAGATTGTCGACATAGCCGGACACGGCACAGCGCAAAAATCCGTACAGTAGGTAGCTCTCGCCGTCCTTGAGCATGGTGCCCAGCCGCAACGTGTTAACCGCGCCGGGGTAAATCGACGACATGAAAGGATGCTGCACCACGCCCTCCTCAACCAAATCAAAGGCCTCGGCCGTCAGCTTGTCGTACAGCGCGCCACGGTCGGGCCAGTCGGCCAGCACGAAGCGCACGACGTCGTAGCCACAGGTGGAGAAGTTGCGCTTGGCAAACACAGTGTCCAGCCCGTCGCACCACGCCACAAAGGCATCGCGCGCAGTGACGTGCAGGTGGCACCACTTGCGCTTAAGATACGTTTCAAAAGCGGTATTGAACTTGACTTTGTCCTCAAACTGCGGTCGATACGCCAAGTCGTTGCACGCCTTGACCACCTTGACATTGACACCCATGGTGACAAAGGTCTTGCGGTCGGCGGCCTTGCGATTGTAAAACCGCAGGTTGTGGTAATCGTAGACCGCCGCGCCGTAGCGCAGCGCGCACCACGCCATGTCGGCCATCAGCAGCCATTTGGGTTTGTGGCACAGCTTGGCGTCCTCGGCGGCAAATTGGGCCATGCGCTTGAGCGTTTTGCCGCCCACGCGCTGGAAAATTAGACCTACTGACATTGGCTCACCTCTGCTTTGATTGTATCACAGCCGGTAAACATAAAACAAGACCCCGCCTGTAAGGCGGGGTCAATTGCTTAGCGAAATTTTTTCTTTTTGGCGCGAGCCGCTTCCGATTTCTTACGGCGGCGAACGCTGGGACTCTCGTAGTGCTCACGCTTACGCAGCTCGGAGAGGACGCCCGACTTGGCACCGGTGCGTTTGACACGCTTCAGCGCACTGTCTAAGCTCTCATTGTCTTTGACCTTGACTTCCGACATGACTTTCCCTCCCTCCGATTTTAGACCAAAACCATGTTTATTATATGCAACCGACGGCGGCCTGTCAAGTGAAAAATCTGGCTGTACTCATTGTTAACGCTTTGTTCACACAAGCGCCAGCGCCTGTTTGAGGTCGTCCAGAATGTCGGCGGCGTCCTCCAACCCCAGGCTGATGCGGATTAAGCCGGGCGCAATGCCCGCCTCGGCCAGCTGGCTGTCGCTCAGCTGCGAATGGGTCGTGGTGGCCGGGCAATTGACCATTGAACGGCAATCGCCCAAATTGGCGACAATTTTCAACATTTTAAGGCTGTCGCAGAAAGTAATGGCCGCCTCACGACCGCCCGCCAGCGTAAAGCTGAACACCGAGCTGGCGCCTTTGGGTAGATAGTTAGCGGCGTTGGCGCGATAGGGCGACGACGCCAGCGTCGGGTAGTTGACCGACTCGACCTTGTCGCTGGCCTGCAAAAACTTTACAACGGCCTCGGCGTTGCGGCAGTGACGCTCCATGCGCAGCGGCAGCGTTTCAACGCCCAGCAGCGTCAGCCAGGCATTAAAGGCCGACTGGCAGGCGCCCATATCGCGCAAAATATGCGTGCGCAGCTTGACGGCAAAGGCGCAGGGCAGGTCGGCATACACCACGCCGTGATAGCTGGCGTCAGGCTCGTTAAAGGCGGGGAAGCGCGCGTTGCTCTTCCAATTAAAGCTGCCGGCGTCGAGAACTGCGCCGCCCATGCAGGTGCCGTTGCCGGTCAGAAACTTGGTGGTCGAGTGGATGACGATGTCGGCACCATGCTCAAAGGGTCGCAGCAAATAGGGCGAGGCAATGGTATTGTCGGCCACGAGCGGCAGCCCGTGCTTGTGCGCCACTTCCGCCAGCGCCGCGATGTCGGGCACGTCGGCCAGCGGGTTGCCAATCGTCTCGCAGAAAATTGCGCGTGTCTTGTCGTTGATTTGCGCGGCAACAGCACTGAGGTCGTGGATATCGACGAAGCGGACGGTGATGCCCATCAGCTTGAGCGTCTTGCCCAACAGGCTGACCGCGCCGCCGTAGATGGCGCGAGCGCTGATGATTTCGTCACCCGCCTGTGCCAGCGTTAAAAAGGCCATGGTCATGGCGGCATGACCGCTGGCAGCCAGCACACCGGCCTGTCCGCCCTCCAGCGCCGACAGACGCTTTTCCAAAACGTCGCAGGTCGGGTTCATAATGCGGCTGTAAATGTTGCCGCCGGTCTCGAGCGCGAACAGCTGTCGCGCGTGTTCGGTGTTGTCAAACGTGTAGGCGTTGGTCGCGTGCAGCGGCACGGCGCAGGCGTGCGTGGCATCGCCCTCATAACCGGCGTGCAGGCAACGGGTTGCAAATCCCAGATTATCCATTCTTTTATCTCCTATATTCATTCCTATTTTTTATCGTTGCTATTTTTCAAGTACTGATTCATCACGGGTCATTTCCGGCGCTAGTGAACAGGCGCCGTATTGGGTCAGCGTCGCGCCATCGACCAGCAACTGTACGGCACGGACGCCGGGCAGCTGGGTCAACGAATTGACAATCGACAGCACAACCAGCCGTTGTGTGGCGGCGTCAGCCGGCACGGACAGTAAAAATTCGGCCGACAGGTTGACAAAGCAAACGCCCTGCTCTAAATCGATGGTCAGCAGCCGCGTGTCGTGCGGAATCAGGCTGAGCAGGTCGTCACGGCGTGCGCCGCTGATTAAGCTCTCCACCACGGGGCGCATCAGCTGCTGGTTTTCCGGCACAACAACCATTCGTTTTTCGCCGGCCAGTTTTTCGCCTCGGACAAAGTACAGCACAATTTCATGCTCCTGCGGCTGAACAACCGGCGCGTCAAACAGCAGATCGCTGCGCTGGCAGACGGCGCGCGGCGCAGGCAGCGCGGCACACTCAATTTGCAGACGCCGCACATCGGGCAGCTGCGTCAGCAGCATCGTCAGCCCCGCCTCGACCAGCGACTGTCGTATGGGCGTTTGCGCGGCAAACGCGTCGCTGAGCGTCAGCGTCAGCAGGTCTGCAGCCTGACTGGTATTGATAACGGTGATGCCATCGGACAGCAGCGCCACACACCCGTCGGCTGGCGGTTGAGCCGCCTGTGTCAGCAAAAAGGTCAGCGCCGGTGCGCCTTCGGGGCAGGTCACGCTGCGCTCGGCCAACGTGCGCTCACCCTGCCAGTCAATGGCGTATACGGTCAACGTGTGGGCGTTGACGGGTGACGTTTGGGGCGCGCAGGCCGTCAACAACATTAAAACGGCCACTGCCACTGCAGTTTTCACGGCCTCTCCACCCCCTTTCAGATGATGCCGCGCTCACTCGGCGGCGGGAAATGTCACGATAAAACAGCAACCGGCGCCCGGCGCACTTTCGACGTCGATGTGCCCGTTGAACTGTTGCACAGCGGCGCCGACGATGGCCAGGCCCAAACCGGCACCGCCCGCTTCGCGGGCGCGCATTTTGTCGACGCGGTAGAAGCGGTCAAAGATGCGCTGCTGCTCCTCGACGGGAATGCCGTTTCCCTGGTCGCGCACGCGCAGGACAACGCTGTCGCCGTCGCGGTTCAGGGTCACTAGCACAGGCTGCCCCGCGGGACTGTATTTGATCGCGTTTTCGACGAGATTGAAGATAATCTGGTAACAGCCGTCGCTGTCAGCGCTGACGGTGCAGTGCTCGTCCAGTTCGGCGCAAATGGCAATGTCCTTAACTTTAGCCAGCGGCGTTAGCATACGCACGGCGCGCAACGCCGCGTCAGCCAGTCTCACAGGCTCTAGCTGGCTCACCGGCTGGGCGTCCAGCTTGGTCAGTGTCAGCAGCTTGTCGGCCATGCGCGACAGGCGCGCCGTCTCGTTGCGGATGTCGTCGACAAATTCGCGGCTGGTCTCGACGCTGATGCCCTCATTTTCCAGTATCGAGTCAGCCATCAGCCGCATCGACGCCAGCGGCGTACGCAGTTCGTGCGAGGCGTCTGCGACAAACTGGCGGCGGCTGGACTCGGTTTGCAGCAGCCGGTCGCTCAGCTCGTTGAGGCTCATCTCCAGCTGCGTCAGCTCGTCGTTGCCCTTGACTTTGGTATGGTGACCGTACTCGCCCTGATGCACCTTCTGCACCGAGTGCAGCAGCCGCCCCAGTCGGCGCGCCAGCAACGTGGTCACCGCGGCGCTGACCAGCAGCACAACCACCAAAATCAGCAGCGACACCGACAGCAAATTGAACTGCAGCGACGACAGTAAATCGCCCTGCCGGCTATCGGCTTCGTAGAGATAAACCGTACCGGCGACCTGCCCACGCACCAGCACCGGCACCACGGCGTACGACCGAAACTGGCCGTCGCGGTAGCGGCTGTAAAAAACGTCCTTGCCACCCAGCGCCTCAACGACCTCACCCAGCAGCAGCCGCTTGTCGACATTGGTGTCGGCCGTGGAGTTGTCGTAGAGCACGCGCGCGCCGCCGTCGGTGATGACAATGCGGTTTTCAGTGCTGAGGTCAAGGCTCTTCATCGCCCATGCGACGGCCGTGCCGTCGAGCGTGTCGACACCCGACAGCGCCGAGGAGATGCCATTGGCGCGGTTGACCAGCTCCTGTTTTTTGTTTTCAAAGACAATGTCCTGTGACACCAGCACCGGATAGGTGTTGAGCAGAGCTAACATCACCAGGATAATGGCCATGTAAATCAGCGCTATCTTCAGCTGATAGAAGGCCCATGGCTGCCGTCGGCTGTCGGTCATTCGCGGAAGTAATAGCCGACCGCCCACTTGGTCAGTAGGTAGATGGGTTCGGCGGGATTGGGCTCGATTTTCTCGCGCAGCCGCCGGATATGCACGTCGACGGTGCGGATGTCGCCCGGCACCTCATAGCCCCATACCGTGCGCAGCAGGCTCTCGCGCCCGAATACACGGCCGGGGTGTCGCATCAGCAGCTCCAGCACGTCAAACTCCTTGGCCGTCAGCTCAACGGCCTCTCCGCCCACCGTCATGCGCCGTTTCAACGGGTCGAGACTGAGCGGCCCGCACACCAGCGGCTTTTCCTCGCCGGTGTCGTCGGAAGGCGTCTGCGCGGCGGCACGGCGCAATATCGCGCGAATGCGCGCTTTGAGTTCCAGCACGTCAAAGGGTTTGGTCAAATAGTCGTCGGCGCCGCTTTCGAAGCCGACCAGCTTGTCAAGGTTGTCACCGCGCGCGGTCAGCATGATGACCGGCACGGAGGAAAACTCACGGATTTGCCGACAGGCCGATAGGCCGTCGACCTTGGGCATCATAATGTCCATAATAATGAGGTCGTAATGGTTTTCACGCACCAGCGCCACCGCTTCTTCGCCGTCATTGGCCGTGTCTACGGTGTAGCCCTCGTGCTCAAGATTGAATTTAATGCCCTTGACCAGCACCTTTTCGTCGTCAACAACCAGCATTCTCATTATAAACCCTCACTTTACCGCCACCAAATGGCGTATGTCATCAAGCAGCTTCTGGCCAATGCCGCTGACACTCAACAAATCGTCGACCGAACCAAACGAGCCATAGGCGGTGCGAAACTCGACAATGCGCTGGGCCAGCACCGGCCCAATGCCGGGCAGCGTGTCCAGCTGCTCAACGGTGGCGGTGTTGAGGTCAATCAGCTCTCCCGCCGGCGCAACGGTGTTGGTCGATGTCGGCGCCACTGTCGTATGCGCAGCCGTCGCCGTACTGAAGCTAAACAGCCCACGGTCGCCGTCAATGGTATAGCTGCCCGCGGGTGTGCGATGACCCCAGAAGTAGCCCAACGCGCCGGCCAGCACAGCTATGACAACCGCTCCACAGGCCAGCAGCGGAGCGCGTGACTGCTTGGGTCTGTTATGCTGCTCCACGCTGCGCCACCTCCTACTTTAATAAGTCATTATACTAAACCACACGCCGCTTGGCAATGCGTCAACGCCCTGCCGCCTAAGTTTTTTGACAGGGCGCGTTTTTTCATTTTTTATATTGACAAACCTCAGACGGTGTGGTAAACTGCTCAGGCAAGTCCACTTGTGGGGGTATAGCTCAGCTGGGAGCCCGGTTCGTGCAGTAACCATACCCATCAATTATCCCCCGAACCAATGGCATTCTTTTGGGACGGTAGCACGTCCGGCCGCCGACTGAATGGCATGCAAGGGAACTCGCAAAAATCAGCATAAAACTTTTTGCCAATCTTAAAATTGAATACACACATTTCACGGAAATGCATTTTGGGGGTATAGCTCAGCTGGGAGAGCGCTTGAATGGCATTCAAGAGGTCAGCGGTTCGATCCCGCTTATCTCCACCACGAAAAAGGCTTGCAGGCTGAACTGCAAGCCTTTTTTAATTTGACTAAGTTTGGTTTCGAGGTATAAGCGAAAGGTAAAAACATTACGCCAGGATTTAAATATAGACGAGCAATATAGAGATTGGGAAAAATCTATGACGGATTATCAATTTAAGCACCTGCTGCAGTTCATTGAAAAAGTTGATCGGCTGCCACAGGCTCTCCTTCAAAAGTGCAAAAAATTTCGCGGTTGTCGCTACAATTTCGTTCCTATTGACATCGTAAAAATAGTAACCCAAAGGACTATTTAACAGATTGAATAAAAGGTTTGCAGGTTTTCATCGAATCCCCCCTCATAACATACTAGATATTTGTAGCCCAAATCAGCGTCCCACGCTTCATTTTAAATACAATATCGGCCGCTTCGGCAACCTCCATATCATGTGTGACCACAATGACGCAGTACCCCTCGTCATGCGCCAACTTAGCCAATATGTCGATCACGTTGCGCGTATTGGCCTCGTCCAAATTTCCCGTCGGTTCATCGGCTAACAGTGTCTTGGCCCCAGTTGCCAAGCTTCGGGCAATGGCTACACGCTGCTGTTCTCCACCGGACAAATGCGACGGAAATCGTTTCATCTGCTCTGCGCTAATGCCCATATTTTCAAGCAATACTCTGGCACGTGGCATTGCATCAACGGGACGCACGCCGCAAAGCTCCATAGGATAGCAAACATTTTCCAGTACGGTCAACAAGGGAAACAGCTGAAACATTTGAAAAATCATGGCAATACTCTCACGGCGATAGCGGTCAAGATTAAGCTCTGACAGCCGCTCGTTGCCAAAACGAACATCACCCTCGGTCGGCATATCGAGCCCCGCCATCATCGATAGTAGCGTTGATTTGCCCGACCCACTTGGCCCAACAATGGCATACAGCTTTCCCGTTTCAAACGTACAATCGACATGTGCTACAGCAGGCATCGCAGTATTCCGATAGCAGTAGCTTACATCTTTCAGCACTAAATCCGGCATTATTTCAACTCCTATTCCTTTGTCTGCAACAGTTCCAACACTTTAGCGCGTGTCACAACATAAGCGCCGATGACCGCGCCTATTGTACAAACCGCACAGTAGAGCACCAGGCACACAGCCAACATTGCCGCAATGGATGAAAAGATCGCACCCCCATTGAAAAACCAAACAGCCACAACGCCTAACCCCAGCCCCAGCAGAGAAAGCAGCAATGGTTCCATGACTAGCATAGCCCGTGTTCGCCATTTTGTTGTGCCCAACACACGCAGGATAGACGCCTCTTTTGCCCCTTGTAGAATCATTAGCCCCGACAGCAGCCCACCGAGCAACGTCAGCACCATCACGACAACGGGAAATAAAATGTTATACAGCTTCATGCTGTCACCGACCTTGTCAAGCTGCGTTGTGTCCATGACCAATGTCACCCCATCGTCATTGCCGGCAAAATCAAGTCTTTGTTCGGCATACTTTTGAAACTCATGTGCTTTTTCATTGCGCAGCAATGTGTATTCAGCAAGTTCCAACGGTATAAATGTGCGTACATTCTCAAGTTTCAGAATTCTGTTGGCCGGGATATAAACTGTCAAATCATAATCCGTTTCCGCGTTACTCATACAGCCTACAATTGTGTAGGTCGCACTCATACTCATCAATAGTTCCCGATAATATTTTCGATCACCTGCAAATTGCGAAATGCTCTTTCGTGTGCGCCAATCCATAAGCCTTACGTGCGCGCCCACGGAAAGGCCCAATGCATCTAACAAGTCTTCACTAACAATGCAAACGGCATCAGCGCTAGACATGATCGCCGCGTCGTACCCCACAGCGTATTGGACATCGACAGCTTGTTCCATAAAACGCTGAAGATTATTCGTCATGCGGACAGAAACGGAAATATCATTGCATTCAAAATCCAGCAGCGAATATTCCAGGTACGGATCAACAACATAGCCGGAATCGATAATTTCCAGTGCTTGGTCAATATCCAGCCCATTGGTATATGTCGCCTTAATCGTAAATGAGTCAAACAGCTGCTTGTTGGCCTGCCGCATGGCAGCAAACTGAGCAATGGCACCAAATAACAAGGCGGACAACAATACTGTAAGTGATGATTTGACAATGGCACGACGACTGTGGCGCGCAATGTAGCGCACAACTTGCCGCATCACCCCATATTCTCTTTCAATTGGTAGGCGCTCAGGCAGGCGAAACTCGACCATCGGCGCAGGCTTCGTTGACAGCTGTTGCAGAGGCATCGTCTTTTTTGCTTTTTTCTGTTTTCCGGTCCTGCCAGCTTGCAGTAACGCTAGTGGCGGTATGCGACTAATTCTCCACAATCCAAGCGCAGCAAAAACGCTCAGTAACCCTAGCTCACCCAACACACATATTAATGCCAGCGGTAACGGTACCGTGGCGTTGACACCTTGACCACTCAACGCATCATAAGAATGTACTAGCGAGCGTGCAATTGTATGTTCGGTATAGATCCATGCCAGCGTGCTACCAAGCAAAATGGCAATCACTGCAAGGCTTATCAACGGGCGGAACAGGCTGCCGATTGTTCTTGCTTTTGGTGTACCCAAAGCACGCATAATGGCAAAATCTTTTTTCTTGCGAACAATAAACAAATAAATCGTCAACCACACAACAACCAGCACGGCGGCTGACATCGCCAAAACCCCAGCCAACGCAAGTCCGGACGCGCGATGAAAGCCTTTTTCTAACTCAAGCCACCCACCGTCTGACATAATCAATGTTAGGCCTTGCTTTGCAAGATTGGCCTTGTTTCTTTCAAGAAAGGGCGCAACATCCCACGCATCACCGATTACAAAACTGAATTCGCCTGGCTTGATTTCATGCACTGTAACAGTGGCCTTGTCTGTCGGCAGCAACGATAGTGGTAAAAAGACTGTATTGGAGGAATAAGCCCAGTTTGGCGTTTTTGCCTGCGCCCGACTTGTGTCTAAATCGGTATAAATGCCTACAATTTCTAGTGTCACCTTTTGTGTCGGCGGCGCATAGCGATTGGGTATCGAGGCCACCGCACCCAGACCAACATGCTGTGGCTGCAATACATCAGACAGCGCCACGCTGAACGTATCGCCAATGTCCAGCTTATAGGCATTGGCAAATACCGTACTGACAACACAAACATTCGCGTGCTTGACTGTGTCTTGCATTGTCAATAAACGGCCTTTTGATATGGCCATCTTTTTCTCGGAAAAACGCGGGATAAAGGCCATGTCATCTGTATAAACCATGTCAAAGGTGTGCGTGTCAGCTTCTGTCATTTCAATTAACTTTTTTAAACTGGAGAACTGATCCTGATTTAGATAATCGTCCGGTTGCCCCTCCACCAGAATCATCGAATCGCACCATGGTTCGGAGGCGCGATCACCAACATGAGAAACCTCCTGCCGGGACGGGTCATAACGCAAGACGACGACATAACGCTCATTTTTGTGTAACTGGTTAAGGTACTTTTCATCATAACGTTTGCCTAGCATGGAAACGGCTCTGTCAACATATCCGGTACCCCAGCTCTCCATCAGGTCAGGATCTTTGCCCTCCCTGTAAACGGGAATAAACGACGAAATGAACGGGAGCAGACCCGACCACTCCGAATCACCGGCCAACAGTTTATAATCTGAAAAAACCAGTTCGTACAGCAAATACGAATTGTCCGTTTCTTCAAAAAACGAGTTGTCTGGCCATGGCTTGATGTCGCGTAACGTTACCTCCAACACCAACCGCGCTGTATAATTGTAGTAATCAGCGCGGTCGTCAATTCGCTTGTAGTCGCGGGAAACACCCGCCGTCATATAGCGAGTGCTGGTTGACGTTACGCCAGCAAGCCCTGCCACCATATCCATGTTGGCAGTTGTAAGACCTTGGTAGCGTGCGAAATTCCACAGACCTGTTGGATAGTCTGTGTTGCGTGGATCTCCCATCAAGTAATCATCGGTATCCATCCGAACGGCATCGGGCGCGGCGGCCTCAATGGCACCGATGCCTTGATAGTTAGCAGCCAGTTTATCAAATTCGCGTACTGTTATCGCGTATTCACTGACGCGAGAAAAAAGTGCAAAGGATGCTGCCACTAACAATGAGAACGTAAGGATTGTCTTAAGAGGCGTACGGAATAGGGTTTTCAATGACAACGTTAACCTCATAGGCACACCTCTTTTCCCGTTCGGCGCAGCATATAGAAATAGCGAAGACGACAAAGTAATGTAGAACAAGTACTATATAAATGATAATATCACAGCTTTCCGTAAAATTCAACAAATTTGCCTCAAAAAAACCACATAGTTTGTAAGCATCGCTAATTCGACACATTTCGACAATATTTAAGTTCAAAAATCTTCATGCAAAGAATACAGGTTATAACACCTTAGCAAAAAGTGTACGAGCAGCTTATAAAAGTATTAGGATGAGTAATATATTGGCTTGAATGAACCCGTAAAATATTATGAGCTTGCTTTACTAAGAATGCCAGTCAGACGCAAGCATTTACGCCAAGCTGTTATTGCCTGGGTACGCTCTCTTTGGGGATCAAATCGCCAAAAGCTTTCGTTTACAGAAAAGCATCGAGTTACGACAAAAAAATAATGAAGCACTTGCATTTAAAGGGTTTGCGGTATTTAGCATAAAAATGGTTCGTTAGTGTTTGGGGCTATGTTACCGAACAACTCGCGAGAGCGCTTGAATGGCATTCAAGAGGTCAGCGGTTTGATCCCGCTTATCTCCACCATCATGGGACATGGCGCAAAACGAACCTTCGGGTTCGTTTTGTTGTTTCAAAGCCGGCTGGCCGCAAGGTTAGCCGGCTTTCTCACATCTTTGATTTCGGCAACGGCCGACACCCCACCTCCACCCTTGACGACAAAAGGACCGCCGGCTCAACTGAGCCGGCGGTCTTCAGACTATCAAAGAAGCGCGCACCGTAAACCAGTGTCAGAAAAGAGAGAAAACGGCGACGTAAGGCTGCGTTTTGATTCTCGGCTAATGATTTGCGGCGCATCGACAAGGTCGCTGCGCCGCAATGGTTTTACTGGCTGCAGAAACGCTGTCCTAGCGTACCATCGTCCGCCGACGGACAGCGTTTCTTTGCCTGCGCTCGTCTTTGTCAGTCTGCAGCGTGCCAAAAACAAGTGTTTTGACACGCTGAGGACCGCCAGCTCAACTGAGCCGGCGGTCCTCTCTTGCTATTAGTTGGTTTTGCTGTTAGTTGGATTTCTTCTTTTTGTCCTTCGCGACAACGATACCCGAGGCCATCAGGGCGGTGCCCAAGATTGCCAGGAAGAGCATCGTGACGCCACCCGTTTTGGGCAGATCTTCCTTCGGCACCAGCGGTGTCGGGATGATCACGGTCGGAGTGGTCGGCGTCACCGGCGGCCTTGTCGTAGGCGTCTTGGTCGGTGTCGGCGTCGGCGTGAGATCCGGCAGCGGCACTGGGGTCTCTGTGATCGTGGTCGGCGTGTAGACGTTGGTAATGGTCGGCACCTTATTGTCTTTGTACGCCACAGCGGCCACGAGCTGGCCCTTGCCGTCGTCGGTTACCTTGACCGTTACGGTGTGGGCAGTGAAGTCGTACTTCCAGCCGGTCTTTTCTGTGCTGGTCTCACGGATGTAGTAGGTGTGCTCACCCGGCTTATCGTAGGTGATTTCCGCGAACTTCACCGCACCGCTGGCGTCGTTCTGCACCACTTCGATGACATTCTGATCGCCGTAAAAGAGGGTGAAGTCGAAGGTCAGGCTGCCCAGCGTTGTGCCGGTGACGACCTTCTTGGCTTCCAGCTGAGCCTTGGCGGGAGCCGGCTCATAGGTGTTGATGAAGATGGGACGGGCGTTGTCCTCGCCGTAGTCGGCGGTCGCGGTCAGCGTGCCGTCGCCGTTGTCCTTGACCTCAACGGTTACAATGGCCTCGAGGTCGTCAACGGTCCAGCCTTCTCCACTGGTGGATGTCTCGCGGATGGTGTAGGTGTGCAGTCCGACATCGTCGAAGTTGTAAGTAATCTGGGAGAACACCACATCGCCGTTGGCCTTGTTCTTGCCGCTGGCCACCTTAACCATGCCTTCAAAGACACCAAACTCAAACTGGTCGGCTGCCAGCGCGCGGCCTTCGGTCTTCTTGGTCGCAAGCAGCACGATGGAGGTGGGTTCTGTGGTATAGCTGTTGACAAAGGTCGGTGTCGATGTAATGTCGCTCGTCGCGGTCAGCGTGCCGTCGCCGTTATCGGTGATGGTCACCGTGAACGGGATGTGCGAGCTGTCAACGGTCCAACCGTCGCCGCCGGCCGAGATTTCGCGGATGGTGTAGTCATGGACGCCGACATCCTCAAACTCGTAGTGGATGGCACCGAAGGTAATGTTACCCGCCGCGTCGTTCTTGACCGAGTCGCCCACCTGAGTGCCGTCCTTATCAAAGATGGCAAACTCAAACTGGTCGGCCGCGATGTCTCTGCCCTCGCCCTGCTTAAAGGCGCTGACGGCGATAGAAGTGCCGGGCGTGGTGTAGCTGTTGACAAACACCGGCGCTGCGCCAGTCTCGTAAGCCTTGGTGGCGGTCAGTGTGCCGTTGCCGTTGTCGACAACCGTTACGGTGACATGCTTCTCTGTGGCGTCAATGGTCCAGCCCAGGCCGCTATCCGAGAGCTCTTTGATGATGTACTCATGTTGGCCGACATCCTCAAAGTTGTAGGGAATGGCCGGGAAGGTAATGGTGCCTGCGGCGCCGTTCTTAGCCGTCACAAGCGGTTCGGTCTCGCCCACTTTGAACACACCAAACTCAAACTTATCGGCGACCAGCGGGCGACCCTGCGTCTGCTTAACCGCCTCAAGCACGATGGAGGTGGGCTCAGTGGTGTAGCTGTTGTGGAAGGTCGGGATAATGTCGTTTTCGTAGACCTTGGTCGCTGTCAGCGTGCCGTTATCATTGTCGACAACGGTCACGGTAACGCTGCGCACAAGATTGGAAACGGTCCAGCCAGCGCCGCTTGCCGAGATTTCCTTGATGGTGTACGTGTGCGTACCGACATCCTCGAAGTTGTAGGTAATCGCGTCGAACAAGACGTTGCCGCCGGCGTCGTTCTTGGCCGTCACAACCGGCTCGGTTTCGCCCTCTTTGAACACGCCAAACTCGAACTGGTCGGCGACCAGCGCACGGCCATCTGCCGTCTTGACGGCTTCAAACGTGATGGAGGTGGGATCGGTGGTGTAGCTGTTGTGGAAGACCGGCACGAGGTCGTTTTCATAGACCTTGGTCGCTGTCAGCGTACCGTCAGCGTTGTCGACAACAGTTACTGTGACGCGGCGCGCCGTTCCGTCGACGGTCCAACCGCTACCGCTCTGTGTGATTTCCTTGATGAGGTAGGCGTGCTCGCCGACATCCTCAAACTGGTACGTAATGGCCGGGAAATTGATGTTGCCGGCGGCGTCGTTCTTGGCCGTCACAATCGGATCGTCCTCACCCTCGATGAACACACCAAACTCGAACTTATCGGCGGTCAGCTTGGCCTCCGGCGTCGTCGCCTTAACGGCCTCTAGCACGATGGAGGTGGGCTCAGTGGTGTAGCTGTTGGTGAACACCGGCGTGATGTTGTTCTCGTAGGCCTTGGTCGCCGTCAGCGTACCGTCGCCGTTGTCAACGACAGTGACACTGACATGGCGCTCGATGTCGGACACGGTCCAGCCGTCGCCGCTCGCCGAGATTTCCTTGATGATATAAGCATGGCTGCCCACATCGTCAAAATCGTACTCAATGGCGGGGAATGTGACATTGCCGGCGGCGTCGTTCTTGGCCGTCACCAGCGGCTCGGTCTCGCCCTCGACGAACACACCAAACTCAAACTGCTCATCGGTCACCGGACGGCCCTGTGTCAGTTTCACAGCCTCAAAGGCGATGGAGATGGGCCCAGTGGTGTAGCTGTTGGTGAACACCGGAACCAGATCGTTCTCGTAGACCTTGGTCGCCGTCAGTGTGCCGTCGGCGTTATCAACGACGGTGACCGTGACGTGACGCACCAGGTCGGACATGGTCCAGCCAGCGCCGCCGCCCGAGATTTCCTTGATGGTGTAAGCGTGCTCGCCCACGTCTTCAAAGTCATACTCGATGGCAGTGAAGGTGATGTTGCCGTCGGCGTCGTTGGTGCCGGTGGCCACTTCTTCATCGTTCTCGTCGTAGACCGCGAAGCTAAAGCGCTGATCGGGCAACGGGTAGTCGTCCGCCGCTTTTTTCACGGCTTCGAGCACGATGGAAGTGGGCGCTGTGGTGTAGCTGTTGTTAAACTGCGGGATAATGTCGTTCTCATAGTTGATCGTGGCCGTCAGCGTGCCGTCTTCATTGTCAACGACGTCGACCGAGACATGGCGCGCAGTGAGGTCAACGGTCCAACCGCTGCCACTTGTGGAGGTCTCGCGGATGGTGTAGGCGTGCGAACCGACATCCTCGAAGTTGTACGAGATGGAGGTAAACGCGATGTTGCCGGCGGCGTCATTGGTACCGGTGGCCACCACTTCGTCGTTCTCGTCGTAGACAGCGAAGCTAAAGGTCTTGTCGCTGACCGGACGGCCGGTGGCGTTTTTCTTGGCGTTGATGACAACCGACGTCGGCCCGGGGGTGGAGCTGTTGACAAACTCGGGCGCCGAGCCGCCGCCGTAGGCGATAACTGCGCTCAGAGTGCCGTCGCCGTTGTCGCTGACCGTTACGGTAACGTTGCGGCCCAGCGGGTCAACGGTCCAACCGTCACCGCTCTGCGAGGTCTCAACGATGGTGTAGTTGTGGACGCCGATGTCGTCAAGCGTGTAGGAGATGACGGGGAAGATAATGCGTCCGTCAGCGTCATTGGTGCCTGTGACAATGGGCGTCACCACGCCGTCTTCGTAGACTGCGAACTCAAACTGGCCGTCGGTCAGCTGCTTGTCGCCGTTGCTGTCCACGCCGCGCTTTGTCGCCTGTAGCGTGATGTCAATGCCATCGGCGTCGTAGTTGTTGACAAAGACCGGCGGGGTGCCGTCGGCGTAGACGCCGGTGGCGGTCAGTGTGCCGTCCTTGTTGTCGACAACGGTGACGGTGAGCGCGTACTCATGGGTATCGAGCGTCCAGCCCGGATGATCGGCCGGATCGGAGGTTTCTTTGATGATGTAATCATGCTTGCCGGCCGCCTGGTAGGTGATGGGATCAAAGGTGATGACACCGGCGGCGTTGTTGGTGCCCGTGGACACTTCAACACCATTCTCAAAGACACCGAAGGTGAACTGACCGTTGGCCAGGCTGCGACCGTTAGACGTCTTGACCGCTTCGGGTGTGAAGGTCGTGTCGCCGTTGTCGTAGCTGTTGGTGAAGTTGGGTGTCAGGTCGTTGGGGTACTTGACCGTCGCCGTCAGCGTGCCGTCCTCGTTGTCAACGACAGTCACGGTGAAGGTGTGCTCAACGGTATTGAGCGTCCAACCATCGTGGTCAGCCGGATCGGAGGTCTCACGGATGGTGTAGGCGTGCTCACCGACGTCCTCCAGCCCGTAGCTGATGGACGTGAAGATGACGTTGCCGTCGGCGTCGTTGGTGCCCGTGGACACCTCGTTGTCGTCCTCGTCAAAGACACCGAAGGTGAACTGACCGGCGTCGAGCCAGGAGTCGTCGCCCGAGACCGTCTTGGTGGCCACCGGCGTAATCAGCGTGTCACCGGCGCCGTAGGTGTTGGTGAACACCGGCACGGTGTCATTGGCGTACTCGACCGTAGTGGTCAGCGTGCCGTCGCCGTTGTCTTCGACCTTAACCGAAACACCCTTGGTGGTGGTGTCCAGTGTCCAGCCGCTGACAGTCGTCGAGGTTTCCTTAATGGTGTAGGCGTGCGAACCGACATCCTGCAGCGTGTAGGTCTGGGCCGGGAAGATGATGTTGCCGTCGGCGTCGTTGGTCACGGTCGCCAGTTCGTTGTTGTCCTGGTCATACAGCGTGAACTCGAACTGACCCGCCTTGACAGGATAGCTGTCGCCCTCGGCTGTGAGACCAATCTTCTTGGCCACGATAACGGCGCTGCCGGGCTCAGTGGTGTAGCTGTTGACAAAGGTCGGGATTGTGCCGCCGGAGGCGTAATCAGCTGTGGCCGTCTTGGTGCCGTCGCCGTTGTCGACAACCGTCACCGTGACGTGCTTCTCGGAGCTGTCAACCGACCAGCCGTTGCCACCCGTCGAGGTTTCCTTGATGGTGTAGCTGTAGGTGCCGTCCTTGGTGTAGGTGATGGCCGTGAAGGTAATGTCACCGTTGCCATCGTTGGTCTTGGTTTCAATCACGTTGCCAAGGTGGTCGTACAGCGTGAACTCAAACTGACCGTTGGTCAGCGGGTAGCTTTCGCCGTTGTCTGTGACCGCGGTCTTCTTGGCCTGCGGCACAAACGAGGTGTTGGAGCCATAGTTGTTGGTAAACTGCGGCAGCGAGCCGGACGGATAGACCGCTGTGGCTGTCAGTGTGCCATCGCCATTGTCGACGACGTTCACCGTGACGTTGCGTACGGTGAGGTCTGTTGTCCAGCCGTTGCCGTTGGCTGTTGTTTCCTTAATCGTGAAGGCGTAGACACCCGGCGCGGTGAACTCGATGGCGCTAAAGGCGATGTGGCCGGTGGCGTCGTTGGTGCCGGTGGCGACCTCGTTGTTGTCCTCGTCATAGACGGCGAACTCAAACGTGGCCATCACGGCGTCCTCGCCGACGACATTCTTTTCGGCCTCAAGGACGATGTCGGTCGGTGTGTGCTCGTAGGTGTTGGTAAAGACAATCTCGTCGTCGCCCTTGACGATGGTAACGACCGGCTCGGAGCCGTCGCTGAGTTCAACCTCAACCTTAACCACGTAGACGGTGTCATCATAGGTCCAGCCGCCCACGCCGCCATCGGTTTCGCTGATGGCAAAGTAGTATGTACCTTCCTCAAGGTCAATCAGCGTGAAGCTGAAGTCACCGGCCATGACCGTGGTGTCGGTCGCGGTGCGGCCATCGGTCTTGACGGTCGCGCCGGTCTCGTCGGTCACTTCGACCAGGTTGTAGGTAAAGGTACGAGCGACCGAAGATGTGCCTTCCACAGCCTTGCTGCCCGTGATTTCCACGGTGGGCAGCAGCATGATGCCGGCGGGATCGTGGTCGTCGGCGTCATGGTCGGCATTGAACTTAATGTGCTCGTGAATGACGTTGTCCTTAATGGTGCGGTCGTTGGTGTGATCGGCACCCGGCGTTGAGTCGATGTCGTCAACCTCTTCGCCGGCGGCATTGCGCATCTCGTCGATGGCGGCAATGTTTTCGATGGTCATGTTGTAAGGCGCGTCATCCTTGATGCGCATGTACACTGTGTACTCAATGCTCTCGCCCGGCTGCAGCAGATCGTTGGTCGTCAGCACGCTGGCGTTGTCCATGAAGGGCAGCACATCGTACTCGGGACCGTTGAGCGGGTTGCCTTCGGCATCCAGGAAGCTGAGCCAGCTCTGGGCAACGTCGTCGATGCGGTTGGCCTTGGCGGCGGTGTCGCCCTGGTTGGTGACGCGAATCTTGAACTCAACGATGTCACCACGGTGGACGTATTCGATTTTGCCGTCGTGGGGCTGACCGTTCTGGCCGGTGACCTGCAGCTCTTCAACGCTGGCGCCCACACCATTGACCCATTTAACCAGCGCCAGGTCGTAAACCGGCTTGATGTAGATGATGGCCTGATCGTGGTCGTCTTCGTCGTCGCTGCTGTCATCCTTGTGGTTCTCGTCAATGACGTTGTCCTTGACGGTGCCGTCGTTGCCGTTGTCGTCATCGGGTGTCGAGTCAACGTCGTCCACAGGATTGCCGTCCTCGTCGGTCATTTCCGAGATTTCAGCGTAGTTGGTGATGTAGGTGTCGATGGCGGCGGTGTCATCCACCGTCAGCATAATCTTGTAAACCTTGGTCTCGCCCGGCTGCAGCACATCGGTGGTCGCCAGTTTGGCCGTGTTGCCGGTGACGTTCCACGGATGGGCGGTGTTCTTGTCGGCTTCATAGACCAGACCGGTCGGGATGTAGTCGGTGATTTCCGACGCGATGGCGGCGGTGTTGCCCTGGTTGGTGATGCGGATGGAGAACTCCACCAGACTGCCGCGAATGACTTCGGGCGTCTCGGGGTTGGTCTCGGTGCCATCCTGACCCGACGGAGTGCCGGTGTGGGCCTCCCAGTCGATGTCATAGACGCTGACCCACTTGGCCAGAGCCAGGTCGTAGATTTCACCCAGCACAACCTTGGCCACGTCGTGGTCGTCCTCGTCGCCGCCCTCTTTGCCGTTCTGACCAATTTCGTTGTCCACGACAGAACCGTCGTTGGCGTCATCGGTGTCGGGCGTCGAGTCGATGTCGGTAACCGGTTTGTCATCCTTGTCGGACATGGCGCTGATTTCGGCGAAGTTGCTAATGACAACCGCCACCTGCGCCGTATTGGACACGGTCAGCTTGATGGTGTAGACCTTGCTGGCACCCGGCTGCAACAAATCGTCGGTCGCGAGGGTAATCAGACCGTTGCCGGCGTCAACCCAGTCGGTGTTGTCATCGGCGTTGAAGGTCAACCCTTCGGGCAGGTAGTCAACCAGGCCCTTGACCTTGGTGGCAATGTTACCCTGGTTGGTGACGCGGAGGCCAAACTCGACCACGTCGTTGACCTTAACGGTCTCGGTCGCGCCGGGCTTCTGGGTGCCGTCCTGCGTCGTGGCGGTGCCGCCAACCTTGTCGACCCACTTGACAAGCGCCAGGTCGTAGATGGGTTCAACTTCAACGTCGGCGGGGTCGTGATCGTCCTCGTCGTCGTCGTCATTGTCCTTCTCGTTGTCCTTGGGATCGCCGTCGTTTTCGGGATCGTCATCGGGGTCGGAGTCTTCATCGTCAACATCTTCGCCGTCGGGATCGGTCTCCTTGGAGATTTCGGCGAGGTTGCGGATGGTCGTGCCGACCGGCGCCGTAGCGGCGACCGTCAGCTTGACGAAGTAAACCTTGCTGGCGCCCGGCTGAATGACATCATCCGTGGTCAGCTTAATCTTGCCGTTGCCCGCGTCGACCCAGCCGTCGTTATCAGCGGCGTTGAAGGTCAAACCGGTCGGCAGGTAGTCGGTGATTTCGGCGGCGATGGCCGGGGTGTTGCCCTGGTTGTAGACGCGGATGCCGTACTCAATGACGCTACCCAGCTTCACCTTAACTTTTACAGGCGGTTGCTGTGTGCCGTCCTGGCCGGTCAGCGTGCCGTCAACGGTATCAACCCACTTGACGAGCGCCATGTCATAGACCTTGCCAACAATGATTTCGGCCTTGTCGTGGTCGTCCTCGTCTCCGCCCTTGTTCTTGCCGTCCTCGTCAATGACGTTGTCCTTGCAGGCGCCGTCATTGCTGTCGTCGGCGTCGGGTGTCGAGTCGATGTCGGTAACCGGCGCATTCTTGTCGTCGGTCATTTTGGAGATTTCGGCGTAGTTGGTGATTTTGCTGTCAACCACAGCCGTATCTTCAACGGTCAGGTAAATCTTGTAGACCTTGCTCTCGCCCGGCTGCAGAATGTCCGTTGTCGTGCGCTTGGCGATGCTGCCGCTAACGGTCCAGCCGAGGCCGGCGTTGTTGGCCGCTTCGAATTTCAGGCCGGCCGGGATGTAGTCGGCAATCTCCGACGCGATGGCGGCGGTGTTGCCCTGGTTGGTAATGCGGACCGAGAATTCAACGATGTCGCCCAGGCTGACGGTTACGACAGCCGGATTGAGCTCGGTGCCGGCCTGACCGGTCGCCGTGCCCAGATGCGTGTCGGCGTCGACGTCGAACTGGCTGACCCACTTGGCCAGCGCCAGGTCGTAGATGGGCTTGACTTTGATGACGGCCTTGTCGTGGTCATCCTCGTCGTCGTTGGTGTTGCTCTTGTGGTCGCCGCTGATGACGTTGTCCTGGCAGGTGCCGTCGTTGCCGTTGTTGTCGTCGGGTGTCGAGTCAACGTCGGTAACCGGCTGATCCTTGTCGTCTGTCATGGCGGAGATCTCGGCGTAGTTGGTAATATAGGTATCAATGGCAGCGGTGTCTTCGACCGTCAGGTAAATCTTGTAGACCTTGGTCGCGCCCGGCTGCAGGATATCGGTGGTCGTCAGCTTGGCCTTACTGCCGCTGACGGTCCAGCCGAGGCCGGTGTTGTTGGCCGCCTCGTACTTGAGCCCGGTCGGGATGTAGTCGGTGATTTCCGACGCGATGGCAGCGGTGTTGCCCTGGTTGCTGATGCGGATCGAGAACTCGACCACATCGCCCAGCGCCACTTCGACGACAGCGGGGTTCATTTCGGTGCCGGTCTGGCCCGTCTCGCTCACGTCGTACTTGCTGACCCACTTGGCCAGCGCCAGGTCGTAGACCTTGCCGATGATAACGTCGGCCGGGTCGTGGTCATCTTCGTCGCCGCCGTTTTTGCCGTCCTCGTCAATCTCATTGTCCTTGACGGGGCCGTCGTTGGTGTCATCGTCATCGGCGTTGGAGTCAACGTCCTCAACTTCTTCGCCGTCCTTGTCGGTCTCTTTCGAGATTTCGGCAAAGTTGCGGATATTGGTGCCCACCGGCGCATCGTTGGCGACGGTCAGTTTGATGGTGTAGACCTTGCTCTGACCTGGCTGAATGACATCAGTCGTTGTCAGCTTGACTTTGCCGTTGCCGGCATCGGTCCAACCGGTGTTGCCTGCGGTGTTAAAGGTCAGGCCGGTCGGGACGTAGTCGGTGATTTCGGCAGCGATGGCCGGGACATTGCCCTGGTTGGTAACGCGGATGCCAAACTCAATGACATCGCCCACCTTGACCGTCACAACGGCCGGGTTCTGCTGCGTGCCGTCCTGGCCCGAAGCGGTGGCGCCCACTTTGTTGACCCACTTGGCCAGCGCCAGGTCGTAGACGGGATCGACTTCGACATCGGCGGGATCGTGATCGTCCTCGTCGTCATCGTCGTTGTCCTTCTCGTTATCCTTGGGATCGCCGTCGTTTTCGGGGTCATCGTCGGGGTCGGAGTCCTCGTCATCAACGTCGTCGCCGTCATCGTCGGTTTCCTTGGAGATTTCGGCGAGGTTGCGGATGACCGTGCCCACCGGCGCCAGCGCGGCGACGGTCAGCTTAACAGTGTAGACCTTGCTGCCACCCGGCTGAATGACATCAGTCGTCGTCAGCTTGATTTTGCCGTTGCCAGCGTCGGTCCAACCGGGGTTGCCGCTGGTGTTGAAGGTCAGACCGGCCGGGATGTAATCGGTGATCTCGGCGGCGATGGCGGCGGTGTCGCCCTGGTTGTAAACGCGGATGCCATATTCAATGACACTGCCCAGTTTGACCTTAACCTTTTCAGGCGGCTGCTGTGTGCCGTCCTGGCCGGTCGCGACATTGTCAACCTTGTCGACCCACTTGACCAGCGCCATGTCGTAAATCGGCTTGACTTTAATTTCGGCCTTGTCGTGGTCGTCCTCGTCCTTGCTGTTGTCGGACTTGCGATCCTCGTCAATGACGTTGTCCTTGCAGGTGCCGTCATTGCCGTTGTTGTCATCGGGCGTCGAGTCAATGTCTTCGACCGCAGTGCCGACGTCGTTGGTCATCTTGGAGATTTCGGCCCAGTTGGTAATGGTGGTCTCGATAGCGGCGGTGTTTTCCACCGTCAGGTAAATCTTGTAAATCTTGGTGTCGCCCGGCTGCAGGATGTCGGTGACCGTCTTTTTGGCCACGCTGCCGCTCACTGTCCAGCCAAGGCCAGTGTTGTTCGCGGCTTCGTACTTGAGACCAGCCGGAATATAGTCGGTAATTTCGGCCGGAATGGCGGCCTTATTACCCTGGTTGGTGATACGCACCGAGAACTCAACGATGTCGCCCTTACGGACCTCAACAACGGCGGGATTGGCTTCTGTGCCGTCCTGACCGGTGGTGGTGCCCAGATGCGAGTCTTTGTCGACATCGTACTGGCTGACCCACTTGGCCAGCGCCAGGTCATAGACCTCACCGATGATGACGTCGGCCGGATCGTGATCGTCCTCGTCACGGCCGTCTTCGCCGTCTTCATCAATCTCGTTGTCCTTGGGATCGCCGTCATTGTCCTTATTGTCGTCGGGCGTGGAGTCGTCATCCTCAACTTCTTCGCCTTCCTCGTCAGTCTCTTTCGAGATTTCAGCAAGGTTGCGGATGTTGGTGCCCACCGGCGCGTTGTTGGCGACGGTCAGCTTGACGTAGTAGATCATGCTCGCGCCCGGCTGAATGACATCAGTCGTCGTCAGCTTAATTTTGCCGTTGCCGGCATCGACCCAACCGGTGTTGTCGGCTGCGTTGAAGGTCAAGCCGGTCGGGACGTAGTCGGTAATTTCGGCGGCGATGGCCGGCTTGTTGCCCTGGTTGGTCACACGGATGCCGTACTCAATGACGCTGCCCTTCTGGACGGCGACAACGGCCGGCGACTGCTGTGTGCCATTCTGGCCGGTAACCGTTTCGCCCACCTTGTTGACCCACTTGGCCAACGCCAGGTCGTAGCGGTCTTTGATGTTGCGGGCGATAAAGCTGGCGCTCTTGCCGTAGCCGTACTCCAGCGAGGTCTCCAGCACAGTGCCGTAGTTAGCCTGCGACTCGGGCGCGACGCTGTAGCTCTTGACTTCGCCTCTGGCGTTGGTTTCAAAGTAGAAGTTGAAGGGAGCTGACTGGTCGTAGCCGGTGGGAATGGTGACTTCCTTGACGTAGTACTTCTTGTTGCCGCGCAGCCAGACGCGTGTGGTGGCGATGGTGTTGTCGGCTTGCAGCACGGTGGTGAACTCGTGGGCAGGCGTGGTGCCAAACGTATTGAGCTCGTATTGCTGCGTCGTTTCATTGAAGACGTAGAGGTGGAAGGTAGCGCCAACAATACCGTTGCTCCAGTCGGAGGCCACGGTGTCGCCCTTGGCAAACTTACCGATGCGCAGATGGCTCCACACGGTGTCCTTTGCTATAACACCAGGATTGCTCTCCGACGTGAAGCCCATGTAGGCGTGGCCCCAGTCACCGGTTGACTGCGTGACACTGCCGTCGCTGCCGACATGAACGGTAAACGAAACGAGGAAGTTGGGGTCAAACTCAGCAGGCACAGTCGATTCGATGAAGTAGTAGTAACCCTCCGGCAGCATGACTTCCATGTAACCGTTGGCGTCGGTGGGTCCGTAGGTGCCGATGAGGGCACCGGTCTGACCCTGCGCGTCAGCGGCATACACTTTGAAGTGGGCGCCGGCGACGGGCATCGAACCCTCGGAGCTAATCTTCTTGATGCGCACGACGCCGCCCAGCTTCAGCTCGGCCAAGTCGTGATCGTCTTCATCCTGGCTGTTGTCAATGGTGCCGTCCGGCAGCTTGTGGTGTTCGTCAACGACGTTGTCCTTGGCAGTGCCGTCGTTGTTGCTAATCTTGTCGGGCGTCGAGTCGATGTCGTCAACAACCGTACCGGCGGCATCGGTCATCTTGGCGATTTCAGCCCAGTTGGTGATGTTGGCACTGGTGGCGGTGTTGGCCACTGTCAGCACCAGCTTGATGTCCTTGCTGTCGCCAACCGCGATGTTCTGACCGGCCAAGCCGGCATAGATCAGCTGGCTGCCGCTCTGCGTCCAGCCCGTATTCTTAGCAGCAGTGAAGCTGAGACCGGCGGGCAGATAGTCAACCACTTCGGCGATGCGGATGATTTCCTCGCACTGGTTGGTGACACGGATGGTGAACTCAACATCCTCGCCCTTGATGACAAAGGGTTTGTCAGTGTGCGGCGCGGCAAAGGTTTCGCGCACGGTCTTGCTAACCCACTTAATCAGCGCGGCGTCGTAGACACGGTCAATTTCAACGTCGGCGGGATCGTGATCGTCCTCATCGCCGTCCTCGTTGTCTTTCTCATTGTCCTTGGGATTGCCGTCGTTGTCGGGGTTGTCGTCAGGTGTCGAGTCTTCGTCGTCCACATCGTCGCCGTCTTCGTCGGTCTCTTTCGAGATTTCGGCAAAGTTGCGAATGGCGGTGCCCACGGCTGCCGTGTCTTCGACAGTCAGTGCGATGCTATAGACCTTGCTCTCACCCGGATTGATGACGTCGGTGGTCGTCAGCTTGACATAGCTGCCGCTGACAGTCCAGTTGAGCGTGTTGTTGGCCGCCTCGTACTTGAGACCGGCCGGGATGTAATCAGTGATTTCAGCCGCGATGGTCTTGATGTTGCCTTGGTTGTAGACGCGTATGCCATACTCGATGACATCGCCCTTCTTCACCTTGACAATGGCGGGAGTTTCTTGCGTGCCGTCCTGGCCGGTGACAGTGTTACCAACTCTGTCAACCCACTTGACCAGCGCCAAATCGTAGATGGGCTTGACTTTGATGACGGCCTTATCGTGGTCGTCCTCGTCGTCGCCGCTATTCTTTTTGTGGTCGCCGCTGATGACGTTATCCTGGCAGGTGCCGTCGTTGCCGTTGTCGTCGTCGGGTGTCGAGTCAACATCGGTCACAACGCCGCCCTTGTCGTCGGTCATCTTGGAAATCTCAGCCCAGTTGGTGATGAAGGTGTTGATGGCGGCGGTATCCTCCACCGTCAGGTAAATCTTGTACACCTTGCTTTCGCCCGGCTGCAGAATGTCAGTCGTCGTGCGCTTGGCCATGCTGCCGCTCACCGTCCAACCGAGGCCGGTGTTGTTAGCCGCCTCGTACTTGAGGCCGGTCGGGATGTAGTCGGTAATTTCCGACGCGATGGCAGCGCTGTTGCCCTGGTTGCTGATGCGAATCGAGAACTCAACCACATTGCCAACGGCCACTTCGACGACAGCCGGATTGGTTTCGGTGCCGGTCTGGCCCGTCTCTGTCACATCGTACTTGCTAACCCACTTGGCCAGTGCCAAATCGTAGATTTTGCCCAGCGTGATGTCGGCGGGATCGTGATCGTCCTCGTCGCCACCGTTTTTGCCGTCCTGGCCGATTTCATTGTCGGTCACAGGGCCGTCGTTGTCCTTGTTGTCGTCGGGTGTCGAGTCGATATCGGTCACGTTGCCGCCCTTGTCGTCTGTCTCTTTCGAGATTTCGGCAAAGTTGCGGATGGTCGTGCCCACCGGCGCATCAGTCGCGACGGTCAGCTTAACATAGTAGATTTTGCTCTGACCCGGCTGCAGAATGTCCGTCGTGGTCAGCTTGATTTTGCCGCTGCCGGCATCGGTCCAACCGGCGTTGCCAGCGGTGTTGAAGGTCAACCCGGTCGGCACGTAGTCGGTGATTTCGGCGGCGATGGCAGCGATGTTGCCCTGGTTGGTCACGCGGATGCCGTATTCGACGACGTCACCCACCTTGACCGTCACGACGGCGGGATTCTGCTGCGTGCCATCCTGACCCGAGGCAGTGCTGCCAATCTTGTTGACCCACTTGGCCAGCGCCAGGTCGTAGATGGGCTTGACTTTGATGACGGCCTTGTCGTGGTCATCTTCGTCGTCGCCGCTATTCTTTTTGTGGTCGCCGCTGATGACGTTATCCTGGCAGGTGCCGTCGTTGCCGTTGTTGTCGTCGGGTGTCGAGTCAACATCGGTCACGGCGCCGCCCTTGTCGTCGGTCATCTTGGAAATTTCGGCCCAGTTGGTGATTTCGGTATTGACAGCGGCAGTGTTCTCCGCCGTCAGGTAAATCTTGTACACCTTGCTCTCGCCCGGCTGCAGAATGTCCGTGGTGGCGCGCTTGGCCATGCTGCCGCTCACCGTCCAACCGAGGCCGGTGTTGTTGGCCGCCTCGTACTTGAGGCCGGTCGGGATGTAGTCGGTAATTTCCGAAGCGATAGCAGCGCTGTTGCCCTGGTTGGTGATGCGGATTGAGAATTCAACCACATCGCCCAGCTTAACTTCAACAACGGCCGGATTGACTTCGGTGCCGGTCTGACCCGTCACAGTGGCGTCAAACTTGCTGACCCACTTGGCGAGCGCCAGATCATAGATTTTGCCCAGCGTGATGTCGGCGGGGTCGTGATCGTCCTCGTCGCCGCCCTTTTTGCCGTCCTGGCCAATTTCGTTATCGCCACCAAAGTTATCGTTGGTGCTATTGTCGTCGGGCGTCGAGTCAATGTCGGTCACATCGCCGCCGCGATCATTGGTCTCTTTCGAGATTTCGGCCCAGTTGCGGATGGTCGTGCCCACCGGCGCCGAGGTGGCGACGGTCAGCTTCACGTAGTAGATTTTGCTTTCGCCCGGCTGCAGAATGTCCGTCGTCGTCAGCTTGATTTTGCCGCTGCCGGCGTCGGTCCAGCCGGTGTTGCCCGCGGTGTTGAAGGTCAGTCCCGTCGGGACGTAGTCGGTAATTTCAGCCGCGATGGCGGCAATGTTGCCCTGGTTGGTCACGCGGATGCCGTACTCAACGACGTCACCCACCTTGACCGTCACGATGGCCGGATTCTGCTGCGTGCCATCCTGGCCCGAGGCGGTGCTGCCAATCTTGTTGACCCACTTGGCCAGCGCCATGTCGTAGATGGGCTTAACTACGATAATGGCCTTATCGTGGTCATCCTCGTCGTCGCCGCTATTCTTTTTGTGGTCGCCGCTGATGACGTTGTCCTGGCAGGTGCCGTCATTGCCGTTGTTGTCGTCGGGTGTCGAGTCAACATCGGTCACAGCGGCGCCCTTGTCGTCGGTCATCTTGGAAATCTCGGCCCAGTTGATGATGTAATCACCGACAACGGCGGTGTTTTCCACCGTCAGGTAAATCTTGTAGATTTTGCTCTCGCCCGGCTGCAGAATATCTGTCGTCGTGCGCTTGGCCATGCTGCCGCTCACCGTCCAACCGAGGCCGGTGTTGTTGGCCGCCTCGTACTTGAGGTCGGACGGAATGTAGTCGGTGATTTCCGACGCGATCGCGGCGGTATTGCCTTGGTTGGTGATGCGGATCGAGAATTCAACCACATCGCCCAGCTTGACTTCAGGAATGCCCGGATTGATCTCGGTGCCGTCCTGACCCGTCGCGGTGGCGTCAAACTTGCTGACCCACTTGGCGAGCGCCAAATCGTAGATTTTGCCCAGCGTGACATCGGCGGGGTCGTGATCGTCCTCGTCGCCGCCATTTTTGCCGTCCTGACCAATTTCGTTATCGGTCACAGGGCCGTCGTTATCCTTGTTGTCGTCGGGTGTCGAGTCGACATCGGTCACAGCGGTGCCCTTGTCGTCTGTCTCTTTCGAGATTTCGGCAAAGGTGCGGATGGTCGTGCCCACCGGCGCCGAGGTGGCGACAGTCAGCTTGACGTAGTAGATTTTGCTCTGACCCGGCTGCAGAATGTCCGTCGTGGTCAGCTTGATTTTGCCGTTACCGGCATCGGTCCAACCGGCGTTGCCAGCGGTGTTGAAGGTCAAACCCGTCGGCACGTAGTCGGTGATTTCGGCGGCAATGGCCGGCGCGTTACCCTGGTTGGTGACGCGGATGCCGTATTCGATGACATCGCCGACCTTAACGGTCACGACGGCGGGATTCTGCTGCGTGCCATCCTGACCCGAGGCAGTGCTGCCAACCTTGTTGACCCACTTGGCCAGCGCCAAGTCGTAAACGATCTTGACGTTGCGGGTGAAGAAATCAGCGCAGTTGCCGTAGCCGTAAGCAAACGAAGTCTCAACGACATCGCCGTAGGTGGCCTGCGATTCAGGCGCGATGCTGTAGCTGGCAATTTCGTCCTTGCTGTCGGTCGTAAAGTAGAAGTTGAAGGGCTTGGTCTGGTCGTAGCCGGCCGGAATGACAACTTCCTTCACATAGTACTCACGGTTGGGCTCCAGGCGAATCTTGTTGGTAAAGATGGTGCGGTTGTTGGGACCCAGGTAAGTGGTCAGCTCGTAATTGGCCGTCGACGACGGGTAGTTGAGCTCGTACTCACCCGTGGACTTGTTCTTAACGTACAGGTGGAAGGTCGCGCCGATGATACCATTGCTCCAGTCTTCTTCAATGGTGTCGCCCAAGGCAAACTTCTCAAGGCGCAGCGTGCCGCGCTGGGTGTTTTTGGCAATGTGGTAAACCACGCCACCCATCGTGTTCTTCGTGACATGGCCCCACACGCCACCGGCAACGTCAACGACATTGCCCGAGGCATCGATCTGTACAACAAAGACAGGCGGGAAGTTGGGATCCACGTACTCGGGGAAGGTGGTCTCTTCAAAGCGGTAGTAACCGGCCGGCAGGATCACATCGAGCTTGCCGTCGGCGCCGGTCGCCGCCGTTGAAGCGAGGTAAACCGAACCCTTGATGCCGTTGGCATCGGAATTGTAGATGGTGAACTTAGCGCCGACAACAGGCTGGGAGTAGATGTCGGTAAGCTTAAGAATGTGCACGGTGCCACCCAGCTGCAGGTGGGCCGGATCGTGGTCATCCTCATCGGCGCGGTCGTCGTTTGTGCCTTCCGACTGCTTGCGGTGCTCGTCAACGACGTTGTCCTTGGCGGTGCCGTCGTTGTCGTCAATTTTATCGGGCGTTGAATCAACGTCCTCGACAACCGTGCCGCTGGCGTCGGTCATCTTGGCGATTTCGGCCCAGTTGGTGATGGTGGCGTTTGTCGCGGTGGCCGCAACCGTCAGCACCAGCTTGATGTCCTTGCTGGCGCCCGGGGCGATATCCTGACCGGCAATGCCGGTGTAAATCAGCTGGCTGCCGCTCTGCGTCCAACCGGCGTTCTTAGCGGCCGTGAAGGTCAAACCGGCGGGCAGGTAGTCAACAACCTCGGCAATGCGGACGATTTCTTCGCACTGGTTAATGACGCGAATGGTGTACTCAACGTCCTCGCCCTTCAGCACCAACGGTTTGTTGGTGTGCGGGTTGGCAAAGGTGTCACGCGTCGTCTTGCTGACCCATTTAATCAGCGCGGCGTCGTACTCGTTGGGCTTGGTGTAGTCGTTGGTAAAGACAATCTCAGGCGCACGCTCGCAGGTCAGTGTCAGCTTACCGCCGTTTTTCTTGAACTCGGCAGTGCCGTAGATGAGATCCTGTCTGGTGGCCTCGCCGTATTTGAGCAGCATACCCTTCAACGTGCCCGGCACGAGGTAACGGGTGCCGTCATCGGACAGCGTAAAGGTGATGGCGTCGCTGCCGTTGTACTGCACGGTCACCTTCTTAGTGATGTCAGTAATGCTGGCGCCGCTGGAGATAACGCTGCCGTTGTAGGTGACAATCAGCGTGCCGTCAGACGGCGCG
>JAVBPM010000022.1:0-12130 GCA_031549605.1 Oscillospiraceae bacterium
GACCAATGGCTAATATGCAGCAACACAAAACGCCCATGCCCGAACAGGCGCCCGCCGTACGCGCCAAAAACTTTGACGAGGTGGCCTGCGGCTACACTGAGTCCGACGCCAGAACCGAGGCGGCGCGCTGCCTGCAATGCAAGCACAAGCCGTGTGTCAAGGGCTGCCCCGTCGGCGTTGACATCCCCGGCTTTATCGCCAAAATCGCCGAGGGCGACGACGCCGGCGCCATCGCCTGTATCAAGCAAACCAACGCGCTGCCCGCCGTCTGCGGCCGCGTTTGCCCACAGGAGAGCCAGTGCGAGCGCCTGTGCGTGCGCGGCATCAAGGGCGAGCCGGTCGCCATCGGACGGCTCGAGCGCTACGCCGCCGACACCGCCATGGCCGCCGACACCACGCCTGTGGTGGAACAACCGACGCCCAACGGCCGACGCGTGGCTGTCGTTGGCGCCGGTCCTGCCGGACTGACCTGCGCCGGCACACTGGCCGCACAGGGCTTTGACGTCACGATTTTCGAGGCGCTGCACAAGCCGGGCGGTGTGCTGGTCTACGGCATCCCCGAGTTCCGGCTGCCCAAGGCCATTGTCCAGCGCGAGATTGACGCGTTGATAGCTGTCGGCGTCAAGCTGGAGACCAACTGCGTGGTGGGTCGCACCGTCAGCATTGACGAGCTGTTTGACGAGGGCTTTGAGGCCGTGTTCATCGGCTCGGGCGCCGGTCTGCCCAACTTTATGAAAATTCCCGGCGAGCAGCTCAACGGCGTGTTTTCGGCCAACGAGTTTCTGACGCGGGTTAATTTGATGAAAGCCTACGAGGACACGTCGCGCACGCCGCTGCACCGCGGCAGGCGCGTCTGCGTGGTCGGCGGCGGCAACGTCGCAATGGACGCGGCGCGCAGCGCGCTGCGACTGGGCGCCGACAGCGTGACCATCGTCTACCGCCGCACCGAGGCCGAGCTGCCGGCGCGACTGGAGGAAGTCCACCACGCGCACGAGGAGGGCGTGCAGTTCCACTTCCTCACCTCCCCCACCGCCGTGCTGGGCGACGACAAGGGCTGGGTCACGGGGCTGCAATGCGAGCAAATGGAGCTGGGTGAGCCTGACGCGTCGGGGCGCCGACGCCCCGTGCGCGTGGAAAACAGCGCATTCACCATCGACTGCGACAGCGTGATTATGGCCATCGGCACCTCGCCCAACCGGCTGATTAGCGAGACAACGCCGGGTCTGGACACCAACAAATGGGGCTGTTTGGTCACGGTCAACGAGCAGGGACTGACGACCAAGCAAAATGTCTACGCCGGCGGCGACGCCGTCACCGGCGCGGCGACGGTAATTCTGGCCATGGGCGCCGGTCGCGAAGCGGCAAAGGCACTGGCCGAAGACTAAACACAGTTTGACATAACACGAGGGGCGGCGCATTTGCGCCGCCCCTCGTGTTATTCGCTGCGATGGACTGTGTCAACTGCCGGACAGGGACACCGGCGCAAAGCCCAGAGGCTCAAACAGGCTTAAATCCAACGTGTCGGTGTCAACCCAGAGCATGACAATCAGCGTGTCGTAAATGATAGAGACATATTTTCGTTGCGTCTGAGAAGCTACCATCACACGCGCGGGCACGGTACGGTCGGACAGCGAGAGCTGAGTATCATAGATTTCTGAATAGTAGGTCAAATTTGGGTTACTTGGACTTGGGGCATCGGGAAAGAAGTCGTCGATAAACGTTGGAAAGCCCTCGGCATTGGCCTCGGCAGCCTGTGCCTCATCCAAATAGACCGTGCTCACCATTATGAGCGTGTCATCGACCTTGAGATAGTACCGCAGCCATGACAGGTTGTACAAGGAACTGTGCAGGATATCGATGGGAGTATTACCATCGTTGCGAATATAAAGTGGTGCGGGATTGATGTCACCCCATGTCGGCACATAGAGATAGCCCAGCTCGTTGATGCGGTTGACAAAGCCGCGATAGCCGCCCTTGCCCCATTTTTCCTCCTCCGCCGCCTCGACCTCAAGGATATAGTCCTCGGCCACCGGCGTCCGCATGGCCTGCGTCAACGCTTCGTAGGAATCGTAATCTTGATAGTAGTGAACAATCATGGGGGTATCCCCATGGGACAAATCGGTACCGCTCTGCACCGTGGGCGACGCGGTGATTGTCGGGACGGCCGACGACGCCGGCGCGGCGGGGCGTTCCGATTGGCAAGCCGACAGCGAGAAGATGCCAACTAGCGCAAAGACTATGATTCTTTTCATGGTACACCCTCCTAGCGTGTGTGATGGTCCACCAGATGTCCATCAACTGCCGGACAAGGACACCGGCGCAAAGCCCAGCGGCTCAAACAGGCTCAAATCCAACGTGTCGGTGTCAATCCAGAGTGCAACAAGCATAGTGTCGTAGACAAAATGAACATATTTGCGCGGCGTATCGGATTCGATCATCACACGCGCCGGCACTGAGCGAGTGCCAATCGTAACCTGCGTGTCATAGACGTTTGAATAGCCACTGCTAAAGCTGTCCGGCCTTGGGACGGTTTCGCAGAAGTCGTCGATAAACGTCGGGAATCCCTCGGCGTTGGCCTCGGCAGCCAGCGCCTCGTCCAGATAGGCCGTGCTCACCATAATGAGCGTGTCATCGCCCTTGAGGTAGTACCGCTGCCAAGTCAGGTTGTACAGGTCGCTGTGAAGAATGCTAATCGGGCTGAAGCCCTCGCCGCGGATGTACAGCGGTGCGGGATTGGTATCACCCCACGTCGGCACATAAAAGCAACCCAGCTCGTTGATGCGGTTGACAAAGCCGCGATAGCCGCCCTTGCCCCATTTTTCCTCCTCCGCTGCCTCGACCTCAAGGATATAGTCCTCGGCCACCGGCGTACGCATGGCCTGCGTCAACGCTTCGTAGGAATCGTAATGCTGATAATAGTCGATAATGGTGGGAACGATGCAAACCGAAGGTTCAACCACGGGCGACGTTACTGTTGTGGTACTTTCTGCCTCTTGGCAGGACGACAACAACGGAACGGTGAGCAGCAGTAGCAAGAGCATTTTTCTCATGGTACACACCTCCTATTTGCCAGCGATGGTCAAGCGATGTCCATCAACTGCCTGACAGGGACACCGGCGTAAAGCCCAGCGGCTCAAACAGGCTCAAATCCAACGTGTCGGTGTCAATCCAGAGTTCAACAAGCATGGTGTCGTAGACAAAATAAACATATTTGCGCGGCGTTTCGGATTCGATCATCACGCGCGCCGGCACTGTGCGAGTGCCAATCGTAACCTGCGTGTCATAGACGTCGGAATAGCTACTGCTAAAGCTGTCCGGCCTTGGGACGGTTTCGCAGAAGTCTCCGATAAATGTTGGAAAGCCCTCGGCGTTGGCCTCGGCAGCCAGCGCCTCGTCCAGATAGGCCGTGCTTACCATAATCAGCGCGCCGTCGACTTCAAGGTAGAACCACAGCCAAGTCAAGTTGTACAAGGAACTGTGCAGGATATCGATGGGACTATTACCATCGCTGCGTATACAAAGCGGTGCGGGATTGGTATCACCCCACGTCGGCACATAAAAACAGCCCAACTCGTTGATGCGGTTGACAAAGCCGCGATAGCCGCCCTTGCCCCATTTTTCCTCCTCCGCCGCCTCGACCTCAAGGATATAGTCCTCGGCCACCGGCGTACGCATGGCCTGCGTCAACGCTTCGTAGGAATCGTAATCTTGATAGTAGTGAACGATCAAAGGGACAGACCCGTGTGATGAATCGGTGCCGCTCTGCACCGTCGGCGACGCGGTATTTGGCGGGACGGCCGACGACGCCGGCGCGGCGGGGCGTTCCGATTGGCAAGCCGACAGCGAGAAGATGCCAACTAGCGCAAAGACTATAATTCTTTTCATGGTATACCCTCCTAGCGTGTGTGATGGTCCACCAGATGAGCCCTCATCTCGTTTTTGCATGGCTCACAGATGGCATCGGCGGCATGAATATTAAAGAAATTGGCATCGTACATGACACAAGATGCGGGTCGCATATTGGCCTGCTGGCATTCAGAACAAATGTCACGGTTTGCGCAGCTTGTCTTATCGCCCGGTATCTTCTCATCATGATAATGATCACGGGCGCCGAGTTGGTGATTCATTTCATGCATAAAAGTACCCTCAATTTGCTCAACCCGTTTGTGTGTAAATGCACGTTGCAGCAGCGCAATAAAACGACCGGATGAAAAACTGCGCGCTACGTAGTCCTCACCAAACCGCTTCAGTTCCACAAAATGACAAGTCCAAAGGACAGCCGTGGTATTTTTCTTTTCCGGCACTTGCGCTAAAAACCGCGACTGGACGTGGCCACTTTCATAGTGTTCCGGGTGGGCGCATCGAACCAGGTCGGTATAGCTTTGCGGGTTTTTACAGAGGTCCATCTCCGATTCAAAATGCGAAGTCGTCCAAAACATTTCACATTGCAGTAGTGTTTTATACCTGCCGGCCACCGACAGCATCACCGAATTGAGAAACACCGTCGAAGCGTCGTTGGTTTCATTGTAAAAGACCGAGAACCCATTATCAAACCGGTTTTCTACATTGACCGTATACGGCAGGCATGTTTTGCAGCCGCTGTGAGGGTCTGTTTTGTTCAGCTGTTCTTGCTTACCACACAGGGTGCAGTTGCGCCAATAGTGCGGATGGGTATACACCGTTTGGTTCGTCCACGTGTGGTAGCCGCAATCCTTGCAGCTATTGCTGTCTGTGGCACCGGTGCCATGTGGCTTGGTGTGATAGCGCCCGTTATACACCACCGCTGAGCAACGTGTGCACTGATTCCACTCGCGATGTCCCCGGTCAGTAGTGTGATCGGCGTCCCAATACAAGCTACCTAGTGTGTGACCGACGGGCGGAAAGCTCTGCCCGCATTCGCAGTAGCCGGTAAATTGGCAATGGCTGTAGGTGGGTGCGTGGCTGCCGCAGTCTCTGCAGGTGCCACTGCCTGTGGCGCCGGATCCGTGTTTCTTGGTAAGGCTGGCCCCTGTGTACACTTTAGTCTGACAGCGACTGCAAGACTGATATTGCCGGTGTCCTACGCCGGACGTATGCTCAACATCGTGGTATTTCGTCCCTAAATCGTGGCCGGGCGGTGCAAACGTCTGGCCGCAAACACAGCTGCCGGGGTAATTGCAAGAGCTGTAAGTTGGCGAGTGGCTGCCACAGCTAGCGCAGGTCCCGCTGCCTGTGGCGCCGCTACCGTGCGGCTTAGTCATGCTGTCTCCTGTGTACACTTTGGTCGAACAGCGACTGCAGGTCTGGTATTGCCGATGCCCCACGCCGGGCGTATGTGCAACATCGTGATACTTTGTTCCCAACGTATGGCCGGGCGGTGCAAAGGTCTGGCCACAAACACAACTGCCCGGATAACTACACGTAACGTAAGATGGGGTGTGGCTACCACAGCTTACGCAGGTGCCGCTGCCTGTGGCGCCATTGCCGTGCTTCTTGGTAAGGCTGGCCCCAGTGTACACTTTAGTCTGACAGCGACTGCAGGACTGGTACTGCCGGTGTCCTACGCCGGGCGTATGTTCAACATCGTGATACTTGCTGCCCAAGCTATGACCGCTGGGCGCAAACGTCTGGCCGCATACGGTACAGCGCGCCACTCCGCTACAGCCGTATGGCCAACTCAAATTGTGCGTGGAACAGGCCGCCCGTACGGTGGTTGTCAACCACGTACATCCGGCTAAAAGCAAGACCACGCACAAAGCGAACCGAACTGTCGATCTCCACCTCTCCTTCATTATACGCCTATCCTTCGCTATTTGGCAACCCAATTGCCCCATAATTCAGCCTCCTCTCCTGTTTATTGTTCGCCTCTTTTCCTTATCTTTTTTCCTTCTACTGTCATAATAGCATCAACGTGTTGAAATAACAGTCATATTTTGTCGAAACATACGCTAATTGTGACAGTTGATGCAGAACCATCGTAAAGTTACGCACAGCGGCAACAAGTGCCACAGCCTGAGCGCTGCCCAGCCTACGGACGGAGCGAGGATGTGACAGCCCCCTCACCTGTCCACGCCAAATGCCGCCGTATCTGTACCTTTGCGTTGCGACGGCAGTCCACTTGTCTTGTCCCTAGCGCCGCCCAGACGGGCATCCGACAGTGACCTCTTTCGTAAAAAAATGGTATACTGTACCGGCACGCACGAAGATTTACCGTGTTGGTTCTATCGGGGCGAGAGGAATAGCACCACCTCACACTTGCCATCCGCCTCGTAATTTGCTACACTGTCCCAAAGGAGGCGACTCCCATGTCTGCCAACACCCGCCGCATTGCCCTTGTGCTGTGTGCTGTGCTGATTATCGCCGCACTCGCCACGGGCGTTATCCTGCTTACCGCCGGCGACTCGAAGCCCGCGGCTGAGTCGACGCAGCCCAATCTGCAACAGCTGCTCGCCAACGAGCAGGCCAACGCGCGAGCCCTCTATCTCGCCGCGCAATCGGTTGTCACGCTGGCATACGGCGATGACGTGCCAGCAGCCGACGTCTTTGCCGACGGCGTGCTGACAGACGCCTACAAGGCCAAAATGGCCGACTTCCTGGAAGCCGAGCAGATAGTATTGGTCAACCACGACTGCGTTATTACCGGCACTCTTGAGCAGGGCGTCTCCCAAGTGCGCTTTGTCGGCGAGAGCGGCTACACCAACATCTTTCGCCCCGGCGAAGAAATCGAGCAGTTACCGCCCGCGAAATAGTCTTACGCTTTGACAAAGCCGCCACCGTTCACACGAACAGTGGCGGCTTTTGCGAAACAACTTCAACAGTCAGCTACACCACCAGCACGCCGTTCTCGTCCTCCAACAGGATCAAAATGCGCTCCTCGACGCCCGACTGCTCATTATAATACAGCAGGTAGTTCTCGCCGTCGGTACCCTTGCCCTGCACCTCGACGCAGGCGACGTCGTTCAGGCCGTTGCTGGGAATAATGACCCGCCGCGCTTCCTGCACGCGCACCGTGGCGCGGGCGCGGGTCTCGGCGGCGCCGACCGTCAGCTTGGGCGGTTGCAGTGCGCGCGCCGCGTGGTTCATCAGGTAGCCGGTGGCGTCGAGCTGCATCATGGCGCCGTCGGCCAAATCGATGGTGATTTTAATCAGGTCGGGGTAGCACAGAATGCCGTCCTGCACGGCGTGGAAGTTGATAAACAGCTCGCCGCCCTCATTATAATAGTAGCTGTGCTGCAAGTCTGTATACCCGGCGCGGTCGAGCGTCTCGCGCGCTTTTTTGATGGCCTGCTCGGGCGACAGCTTGACCTCTCCGGCGTAGCGCGACGTGCTGACGCTGAGCACGCGCCCGCCTTTTTTGCTGACGCGCACGTCGATGGTGTCGCCGCCGCTCTGCCCTGAAAAGCTGTAGAAGTCGATGGGCAGGTTGCTGCCCTCCCCTGTCGGCTTGAGCGTGCTCTGCACCAGCTGCTCGGCGATTTTCAGCGCGGCGTCGGCGCTGACCTCCGGCTCGTTTTCAATGGCCTTGGCGGTGCGCTGGCTGATGTGGTCGGAAAAGGGTCCGTCGTAAATCAGCGACGCGTACTCGGGAAACGCCGCCTCCATCTCCTTAATCGAGTCGCCCATGGCGCTGGGCGCTTCCTGAACCGCCGCGTTCATGACCTCGGCTAGGCTGACCTGCCGCGTGTGCACCGTTTGCAGCACGCCGTTGAGGCTGCCCGCCAGCGCCTTGGCCGTCTGCGACAGCTGGGTCAGCTGCTCGCGGTCGGTCTGCGCTATCGGCTTGCCCGCCGTCGCCGTGCGGCTTACGGTCAGCGCGTAGTCGCCCACCTGCGACAAAAACTGCGCCGTTTTGGCCAGGTCGCGGCTCTCGAACGGCAGCGCGCTCAGCGCCGCGCTGGCCGCCGCCGACTGGCGCGCGATGTCGGCGCCGAACATGGCCGACATGGCCGGCGTGGTGGCGACATTGCCCTTTTGCAGCGCCGTGTCAATCTGCTGCACGCCGTTGACCAAATCGGCAAACGCCCGCTGGTAGCCGTACTCCAGCCGCCGCTCGGCCTCCTGCGCGTCGTGAAAGCTGTTCATGGCCATGCCGGTCATCACCGCCAGCGCCGCGGTCATAAACGCCACGACGCGTATCCATCCCCGCCGCGTCACGCTACAACTCCTCCTTGGTCAGGCTTTGGCTCGGCCGGTCGGTTGTGACGTCGCTGTCGGTTGGATTGTCGTTGATGCCCAGCGCCTTCTTGCGCACGTCAATCAGGCCGTGCAGCGCGTCGAGCGCGTCGCTTAACCCGCCCAGCTTGTCAATCAGCCCCAGCGACACCGCCTCGTCGCCGTAGATTACCGAGCCGACGTCGGCGGCCAGCTCGTCGGTCTTGAGCATCAGCTCGCGAAACTTGTTGCCGTCAATGCGCGAGTTTTTGCCGACAAAGTCGACGATGCGCTCCTGTATCTTCTCAAAATAGTGGAAGGTCTGCGGCACGCCAATGACCAGCCCGTTGAGCCGCACGGGGTGGATGGTCATCGCGGCACTCGACGCGATAAACGACACCTTGGCCGCCACGGCCAGCGGCACGCCAATCGAGTGCCCGCCACCCAGCACCAGCGACACCGTCGGCTTGCGCATACTGGCCACCAGCTCGGCAATGGCCAGCCCCGCCTCAATGTCGCCGCCCATGGTGTTGAGCAAGATCAGCAGCCCGTCGATGTCGTCAGACTCCTCAATCGACGCCAGCTGCGGCATGATGTGCTCGTATTTGGTTGTCTTGGTGTTGGGCGGCAGCAGCTGGTGGCCCTCGACCTGCCCGACAATGGTCAGGCAGTGGATGCTGTACTTTTTGCTCTTGACCATCGTGCTGCCCGTCTCAATCAGATTTTGCAGCGTGTCGCCGGTCACCGGCACATCGGCCAGATTGTCGTTGTCCATGGCAAAAATCACTTCCTTTGGGCGCTATTTTCCCCCGTCGCGGTCGCTTTTATTTATCGCCGCCGCGCGGATAAAATCTTCTTTTAAAAAGCGGAACTTCCCGCCGCCGCGCGCGTCATACTGTTATGGTGTCTTGAGCGAACCAGCCCGACTGTGCTAGTTTACATAACTTTTATACACATTTTGTCGAAAAACATTTCATTTATATTACATTTTTGCGTTGACTTAAAGGTCAACCGATGGTACAATTTTGCTGTCTGCATTCATGCGAAAAAACGAGTTAAAAACGCCCCACGGGCGATAAACGGAGGAAGTTACATATGAAGCTCAAGCATCGCATCACGTCCCTGGTTCTGGTCCTGGCCTTTGTGCTTACATTGGCCCCTGTTCTGCCCCTCTCTGCCTCGGCGGAGCAGACCATCAATGTGGTTGACACGACCACTTTGCTGGCGGCAGTGACGACCGCCGAAGACGGCGACACCATCCATCTGGCTGACGGTCTTTACGAGCTGCCCAGCTCGCTGATTGTCGACAAGGCGCTTCACCTTGTCGGCGAGAGCAAGGACGGCGTGGTCATTAAGCCGACCGCCGGGTTTGCCAAGATGAATCCGGCACTCACCGTTTCCTTCCCCTTCCCTGCGGTGGGCAGCCCGCTAACCACACAAAACCTGCGCCCGCTGATTCACTTCACCGGCACCAGCGGCACTTCCTCCATGAGTGACTTGACCATTGCCGGTCCCTTTCCCTCCACCTGTGACAACTCCAGCGCCATTGTCAGCGACGCCGACAAGCTGACGCTGACCAATATGGTTGTCACCGAAATCAACACCGGCGTCATCAACGGCGCGCAGGGCGGCCGCGCCATTGTCGGCCGTACCGGCGACCTGACGCTAAAAGGCGTCAGCATCTCCAACTTCAACAAAAACGCGTTGCAGTTCCATTCAACCGGCAACCTGCTGGTCGAGGGCTGCACCATTAGCGGTGCGGCCACCGCCGCCAACGCCCAAAACGGTATTTTGGTCACCGGCGGTACCGCTGAAATCCGCGACAACGCCATCAGTGGCTTGCTGTATACCACCCCCATCGCCTGTGCCATTCTGATTGCTTACAACGACAACATCAACGCCGTTGTGACAGGCAACACCATTTCCAACGTCGACACCGCCGTCGACCAGGAGGGCGGTAGCAACACCGTTGCCGCCATGGGCAACACATTGGACAATGTCAACCTTGGCTTTGACATCTCCAATGGCGCCACGCTCTACTACGGCGACAACACCTACACTAATGTCACCACTGTCAGCCAGCTCGACCCGGGCGACACTGGCGGCGGCGGCGAGGAGCAGGTACAGCTGCCCAAGGGCGCTGAGTTTGACATTGACAGCATCGACTTTGAAATCGTTGACAGCAGCGTCACGCCTGTGTTCAGCCACTATATCCTGCAGGACGACTCAAGTTCTACCGACACACCGGCCATTACGCCGGTCATCACCTGGGCGTCGGACGACGACTGCGTGACGGTCAACGCCACTACCGGTGCCATCACCCCCGTTTCGGTGGGCAGCGCCACAGTGACGGCTTCCTTTGTCTTCTACCTGATTGACAAGGACACCTTCCCCGACCTGTTTGTCTCCTTCGACGTCGACATTGATGTCACGGTGAGCGACCTGCCCGTCATTTACCTCAACGGCGCGACGGGTCTGGACACCAACGACGGTCTGACCGCCGCGACAGCGGTTAAGACGCTGGCAAAAGCCTACGACAAACTGAGTGTCAACGGCGGCACCATCGTCGTTTGCGGCGCCACATCGCAGGATGCGGCGCTCACCCTGCCTAACAAACCGGTTGTTATCACCAACTACGACGGCACGACCACCTACGCGGCCGCGCTGTCGATCAAAGGTGACCTGACCATGCAGGCACCGTTGACCTTTGAAAAGCTGACGCTGACCTCCACCGCCAACAAAAACATCTTTGCTCAAGGCCACGCGCTGATTTTTGGCGAAGATGTGGTTATGCAAAATAAAATGAACCTCTACGGCGGTGCCAACAGCGCTGGCGTGACCGGCAACACCAGCATCGCCATTGCCAGCGGTAACTTTACCGGCGTCTACGGCGGCGCCAACACCGGCGCGGTCACCGGCAATACCAGCATCGCGATTACCGGCGGCACGATTTCGTCCGTCTACGGCGGCGGCAACGGCGCGGCCAGCACCGTCACCGGCGACACGTCGGTTGCCATCACAGGCGTCGCCGTTACGACGGTCGGCGGCGGCAGCAACGCCGGCACTGTCGACGGCAGCACCAGCGTCAACATCTCCAACATTACGCTGTCGGCGGCCATGACCGTCTACGGCGGCGGCAACACCGGGGCCGTGAACGGCAACACAACGATTACCTTGAACAACGTTAACAAAGGCACCCCTGCGCTCAACTTGATTGGCGGCGGCAAGAGCGGCAACGTCGGCGGCAGCACTGCCATTACGCTGACCGACAGCACCTGCAGCGCCATCACCGGCGGCTCCACCACCGGCAACATCGGCGGCGGCACGACCATTACACTGACCGACAGCACCAGCACCACCATTGTCGGCGGTAGCGCCACCGGCAGCGTGACCAGCAGTACCAGCATCACGCTGACCGACAGCACCAGCACCAACATTACCGGCGGCTGCACCAGCGGCACAGTCGGCGGCAACACCAGCATAGCGCTTACCGGCTCGACGGCGGCCACCATCTATGGCGGCGGCGGCGCGGGCACCACGGCCAGCACCGCCCATGTCACGGGCAGCTCGACCATCCTGCTGGACAACAGCACGGCCGCCAACATTTACGGCGGCGGCACGGGCAAGGCGGCCAACGCCACAGATGCGGCCATTACGCCCACCATTGACAGCACCAGCATTACCATTCGAAACAACAGCACCGTCACCGCCTCGGTCTACGGCGGCGGTGACCTCGGCAGCGTGACCAACGCGGCGGTGATTACCATCACCGACAGCTCCATTGGCAGCACGGTCTACGGCGGTTCGAAGGGCGCTTACACCCTGCTCCCAATCGGCACCACGCACTACGACCCGCCGAGCTGGGTCAAGGCACCGGTGGGCAGCACGTCGGTCACCATTACCAACTCCACGGTTACCACCGCCGTTTACGGCGGCGGCAGCTACGGCACTGTTACCGGCAACACCGCCGTGACACTCAACGGCGTGACCACCAAGTCTG